>NZ_JBICCO010000086.1:0-29725 GCF_043119405.1 Achromobacter sp. 413638 | reverse complement strand
CACCAGGGCTTCGGGGACGTACGAGCCGTCCGCCTTGAGCCGGAAGCCCGGCGGAACGTCGGGGCGGTTGGTAGTGGTGCTGGTCATGATGCTTCCTTCATGTTGGGCGAGGCGATGGAGTCGGCGATCTCGGCCGAGGCCTCGTCCACGATGGCCGAGATCTGCACGATGGCGTCGTGCTTGCTGACCGTGCTGGCTGGCGCGTGGTGGCGGCGCAACACGGTCTTGATACGGATGAGCGCCACAACGGCGACATCGTCAGATTTGCTCATGGGGTCTCCTGAAAGGCGGCGAACGCCTCGATCCTGGAAAAAATGGCCGCGCACAACAGCCCGATGGCGCTGGCAGCGGCCTCATCGTCACGTGCGCTCACGCCCTGCAGATGGTGGATGACGGCATGGGACACCTCGTGCGGCACGATCTCGCGCAAGTTGCTGCCCGAGAGTGGCACCGCGACCGTGCCGATCACGCGGGCACCCGGCGCTGCCGCCTGGAAATAGCCGTGAACGACCTTGCGATCGCTGCGCCTGCGGCCTCCGCGATACTCCGCGTCCACATCGGCCACAGTCGGCAGCAACCGTACGCGCAGCCGCATCCCTGCCACCGCAACCTGAAAGACCATCAAGGCGCGAGCGCGAGCCATGTCAGTGCCTCGTCGCCGGCTTGTCGGTCAGCGCGAACCGAGTGCGCTGGACTGCCGTGGCGATGTGCTTGCGCAGCGCCTCATCGTCATTGCCCAGCTGAGCGCTCATGATGTCCGAGAGCAGCTGGCCCAGCTCGGCGAAGGACTTGCGCAACGAGCAGTGCTCGAAGAACAGGTTGACCAGGTCCTTGTTGGCACCGTGCAGCGCGTGGCGCAGTTGATCGATCGAGTCAAATGCCGCCGGGTTAGCCAAGGGCGGGCCTGCCATGAATTCAACCGTCATGGCGCACCTCGTCTTGCCAGATGGCCAGGCGCACGCCTTGGAACTGGGCGGTGATGTGGCCGTCGGCCTGGCGCGTGGAAACATCGCACAGGCCACGCAGGTACTCGGCGGGCATGGTGCCCAAATCGACCAGCAAGATGGGCGCTCCCTGATCCTTCGGAAAAAGATCTTCGTCGATCACGCGCAGGCCCAGCGATCGCAGGGAGCGTGCAGCCGCGTTGGCCGCTGCCATTTTCTCGATGCGCGTCGGCGTAAATATCCGCGGCGCCGTGGTGTTGTCGATCAGTTCCATTTCGTCTCCATGACGATGTCGGCACTCACCGCCGGAGCGCCGTTCTCGGCGGCCAGATTCATGGCGGCGGTGAGCAGGTTGTGCACCGCCAGGGGATACAGGAACGAGCGCTCGGTGTGCCCGCGCGGCACCGGCGGCGACAAGCGCTCGCGCAGCGCCTGCAGGCCATCGGCGGTCACGATCTTGGCGAGGTCCACACCGAACCGCTTGAGCCGGAACCGCAGGTAGTCCTCCAGGTGCTCGCCCAGCGGCGGCAGCGTGATAATCTCGCAGCGCTGGACCACTTCGCGTACCGACGGGTCGCGGGGGTCGAGCTTTTCGGCGAGCTCGTTCTGCCCGAGCAGGATGACGCTCAAGAGGCGCGAGAACCCGTCCTCGAGCTCGACGAAGCGCTTCAGGTGGCGCAGCGTGGCCTTGGGCATGGCATGTGCCTCTTCGATGAGAACCACGTGGCGCGTGCCCGTGCGGTGACTCTCCTTGAGGCGATTCTCCAGCTGGCGGTACCGGGCATCGCTGCTGGACCGCAAGGGCTCGTGCGGCGCGATCGTCGCCATGATCGCGTCCAGGATCGCGCCCGCCTTGAGCGTCTTGCCCTTGACGTCATCGGACTCCATGCCCACCACGTAGGGGCGGATGATCTGGATCGGCATGTCCGCACGCTGCACGCGCTCCTGCAGGTCGCGACGCAGCGTGGTCTTGCCCGAGCCCGACTCGCCCACCACGGCGACGAAGCCGCCGCGTTTGCAGGCATCCAGCAGCTGGGCGCGCGTGTAGCGCAGCTGCTCGTTCGCGTAGAACTCGTCGGCGCTGTTGACTTCATCGAAGGGGTTGCCCGGCAGCTTGAAATGGCGCAGGGTCTGAGGGTGTAGAATCTGCTTGCGAATTGACATGTGTTCGTCCTCATTCACGGGGGAATGCTGTTGTTCGGGCGCCACCGCACTGACCTGCGGTGGCGTTTCTTTTTCAAAGGCGACGGCGATCTGTTCCTCGGTCGCGCCGTTGCGCTTCAAAAATTCGGTGATGTTGTCGCGCAGCCCGCACTGCTTGGCCGCACGGGGCCAGTAGGAATGGTTGATCAGCTGGGCGATCGTGGCCGGGCTCAAGCTGACGTGGGCCGCCAACTGGCTCTGCGACAGTGCGAGGTCGGTCATGATCTGCTTGAGTTTCAGAACTTGTTTCATTGATCCTTCCTATGCGGCGCGCACGATCTGCACGATCGGGGATTGGGTGGGGGCAGGCGCCATGGCTGCGCGCAGCGCTTGAGCAGCCGCGTCAATGGCGTCAGCCGGGACGCCGTCCGGATACAGGGCCTGCAGGCGGGCGTAGTAATCGGGGGACCAGTCGGCGAACAGCTGCTTGAGCTGCTTGGCGGCCTGGATGTGCGACAACGGGGGCAGTTGCACTGTCGGCGCGACCAGGTCGTGATCGCGGCCGCGACGCGGCATGGTGGCGGGTACATGCTCCAGCGCCTGATCGATGTGGGCGAAGGGGTCGATCTGCCCACCGAAGGCGACGGTGCCCGCCTTGCGCGCCGCCTTGGCTTCGGTCTCGGTGGAGGTCCCCGTGGCCATCAGTTCCAGAACCTTGGCGTTGGTCTGCGCGGGCGTGTCGGCGTGACGGGCATAGCTCTTCCCGATCACGGGCGCATCGGCGACCATCCCGAATTGGTCGTAGGTAACGCGCTGCACGACTTGGTAGGCCTCGTGGCCCTCGTCGTCGCTCATGACGACCTGGACGGTGTCCTGGGCCCAGGGGTTCTCGCAGACCAGCAACTTCTCGCCAACGCAAACGCCAGGCACCGACGACACGTCGTAGTCGGAACCGCGGTAGCTGATGCGCAGGTGGGTGGAAACCACACGCGATTCGGGCGCGCTGAGCGCGAGTGACCGCAGCAGCTCCGCAGCCGGCGGGGTAATCAACTGTTCGGGCGTGATGTGCAGCCATGCGGAGTCGCGGGTGCGCCCCGTGCGCGTGTGGATCCGGGTGCCGTTGAAGTAGCGGCGCCAGCGTGCCACCAGCGCATTGATCTTCTCCAGGCTGTCGACCTTGTCTGCTGGCAGCAGTCGCAGGGTGGATTCGAAATCGCGCTCAGTGAGATCCTGACCCTTTTCGACCTGGCCCTTCGCGCGCGGGTTCTTTGGCTTGTTGATCTGGACGTGGATCCGCAACGCCTTGCACAGGTTCTTGAAGATGGCGCTGGTGTTGGCCGATCCCGGGTCGAGCATCACCATGAGCGGAACGCCGAACATGGCCTCACCCTCTCGGCGATGCATGGCGTCGATGAGCACGTCGACCAGGTTGGTGGCGTTCTCACCGCCCGTCACGTACGTGGAATAGTTCCAGCCGCTGGTGTGGTCGGTCACCACGTAGCGCCACAGCGACTCGTTGATGACCTTGATGACGTTGGCCGGCTTGTTCTTGTAGAAGTCGGTGTGGTCCATGATGCGCAGACCGTTGTCACCCTTCGACGCGCGCGGCAGATAAAACAGGACGCAACGCGAGGCGTCGATCTGCCATACATGGTTCGGGTGCAGGCTGCGCAGGCTCATCGCCGGCGCCGGTGCAAGCAACTGCTCCGGGTGCAGTCGATAGTTGCGCAGCGCCTTACGGATGGTGGAGATCGACAGGGGAGAAACTTCGCCCGTCGCCGGGTTGATGCGCAGCGCTTCGATCATGTTGTTGGCGCGCAGCACCTCCACCGCGGCCTCCACGCTCTTGAGCATCTTGCCGTTCTTGCGCATGTGTTCGAGCAGCACGGCCGCGATCATCTGCGCCTCCTGCACGGGCAGCGCCGTCTTGCCGGCGTCTGACCGGCGCTTGCGTGTCGGTTTGGTGACCAGGTCGCCGAGCAGGCGGTACAGCCTGGCCTGTGACATCTGCAGCCGCGCAGCAGCGCCGGCCAGGATCTCGCCCTTACGCCCGTGCGGCGCAACGCGCCAGGCACGGGCAACGTCGGCCAGCTCTTCCGCGATGACAGCATTGGCGGGGGCTCCCATCGTCGCCTCCTTACTCGTCCTGGGCCCAGGCCGGCATCGCATCGCCGTCGTCCTGGGGCAAGCTGAACTCGGTAAAGAGATCGCCGATCTGTTGCTGGATGGCGCGCAGGCTGGCGGCGATGAGGCGCGTGCGTTGCGCATCGCCCTGACCGTGCGCGACATACGCCTCGCACAGCTTCTCCAGGCCTTCGCGGAGCTTGCCTCCGATGGAAGCCTCCAGGCCGACCAGTTCGGCTTCGACTTCGGTGTGCAGGCCCACCAGCTGTTCGTCGGGCTTTTCCGCCTTGATGCGCCGGGTAGCGGCGTCGCGCTCCTTCTTGAGCGTGTCGATCTGGTCGTTTTTCTCCGCGAGCAGCTTGTCATTGGCCTCGGCTTCGGCGCGTGCTTCGCGCAGCGTCTTGCGAAGGTCCGACACGGACATGGCGGCGACATCGTCGAGCGTGATGCCCGCGACCGTGCCGCCATCGTTCAGTTCAGCGACCTCCTCGTCGTCAAGAACGAGAAGCTCAAAGAGTTTCGATTTATTACCGGCAGCGGCAACCAAATCGTGCGACGTCGCACGGTTTGAGAACTTCAGGGCGGCCTGCGTCATGCGGCGTGCGACGGAGTCGTCCAGACCAAGACGGCCCAGGGCTTCAGTCCACTCGCCATGGGGCACATGCTCGCGCACCACCAGCAGCGCACGGCCGGCCGCGAGCATTTCATCGGCGCTACGCGCCAGGTGGGTGCGGATGACGTGTTCGTAGCGCGGCAGGTCAAACGGCAAGCCGTCACCGAACTGCTTGAGGACCAAGGCCGAGCGCTCGGCAGCCAGAACCAGCGCAGCCTCGACGTCGGCGGCGGGCTTGGCGGTGTCAGACGCGGCGGCGGGGGAATTCTTCGGACGGGCCACGGTGACTATCCTTTTGTCGGGGATTCGTGAATGGGTTGGACGTCGACCAGCTCCATACGCAAAGCGTGCGGCTGATCGACATGCTTGAGCAGTTCGAGGAGCACACTGCGGGCCGCCGCAAAGGCCACGCCGGCTTCCGCCGTCGGGATGCGGTTAACGCGCACGCGATACTCCGACCTGCCCGCGATATAGATATCGACGGTCATGTGGTGATCGACAGGCGGGGCCTGGGTCACAGCTGGGTCCCGGCGGCGATGCGCTGGTTGGTTTCGGCGATGCGGGCCGTCATCCGAGCGCACTCTTCGGCATGGGCCTGGGCGATCTGCAGCAACGCGATGCCAGGTGCGTACAGACCGTTGTCGAACTTCACCGCGAAGTCCTCGGCCATCAGCGTGGCAAGCGCGCGCGTGACGTTCGTGGGGGATTCGCCCGTCAACGCGGCCAGTTCCTGGTTGGAGATGCCATTCAGGCGCCGGCCGCGCAGAGCCTTCATGACACGCAAGACGCGTTGTGCGCTGTTGATGGTTTCCTTGCTCATGCCTGAACCTCCATGCGGCCTGGAAGCCAGTGGCGAACCGTGCAGGGACGTTTTTCAGCGGCCATGGCAACTGCTTCCAGCGCGGCGGCGAGGGCACGCAATTGTTCAGGCGTGCGCTCAACGATGACGAAGGGGCCGCCGTCGAGCACCGCCAGCGGTTCATTGCGGTATGTGCGCGTGAGCGTGACCTTGATCGTGCTCATGCCGCCACCCTGCGCGATGCGGCGGGCTTCAGACGACGATTGATGCCCTTTGCTTGGGCGTGGTCCGGCCAAATCGCGGAGACGGGTTTACCGATCAGAGTGGAGATGGCTCGTTCGATGCGCGCCGACCGGGTGCGGCCAGCGATGACTTCGAAGACGGTATTGGGGGTGACCTTCAGCTTGGCGGCCAGCGCAGTGGGCGTGGTGCCTTTCATGCGGATCTCGGCCTTGATCATTTCACGATGCATGGCGTCTGCTATCCTCGCGGGGTGTGGTTTTAAGGGTCGGGAACCGGGTAGGTTCTTGAGGGTGAATGATGGTACGCATTTGCGTACTTGTCAAGTCGTTTTGAGGATACCCAATTGAGTAATTTGGGAGAGCGATTGCGCGAGGAGCGGCAACGACTGGGTATGAACCAAGCTGAGCTTGGTTCGGCTGGTGGCGTCCAGAAGCAGGCGCAGCTTAAGTACGAAAAGGGGGAACGCTCACCAGATGCGAGCTATTTGGAAGCTATCGCGCGCGCCGGCGTGGACGTCCTATATGTGCTGACAGGTTCCCGCTCGTTTGCTCCGCCAGCGCCAATCGCCCCAGAACACCGAGCGCTGGTTGCGGACTACGACGCTTGTTCAGTAGCTGATCAAGCTGTTATTCGACGCACCGCTGCTGCGATGGCGCATCGAGGCGGTGACGTGGCGCAGAGCACCCGCAGCGTCAATCAGCATGTCAGCGGCGGAAAGGTGATAAACAAGAAATTCAAGCTGAGCATGGGAGATAAGAAGTGAGCCAACGCAGTATCACCATCAATCAGACGGCCACGGATACTGGATCTATCACGAATCACAAACCACGCATTAGCATTGAGTCTCCAATGCTGGTGATATTCGTTTTAAAAAACGACACAACCAACAATGTCAGGGTCACCTTGCTCGAATAGGGAGGAATCTGGTGGTGGCATACATCTTCAAGAAACGATATCGAATCAATGTAGCGGCCGCATTGGCCGCGGCACTGATGCAGCCCTTCACTCCTGCTCACGCTGCTGATAACTTGGTGGCTCTCAAACAGAAGGCTCTCGCTGGCGACTACCAAGCGCAGCGGAATCTCGCCTTCGGATACTCGGATCAGTTCTCCAATCAAAAGAAAAATCCGGTATTGGCATGCGCATGGAGGATGGTCATCTTGACCACGGAACAGGCCGACGACACTGACATGAGCAACTACAACACCTATTGCGGGAAGCTGCCTCCGGGATTGCTTTCCATCGCACAGATAAAGGCTGAGCTCCTGCTGAAGCGCATCGACACGCCGCAGCAGTAGCGCGTCGCAGTAAATCCATTTAATAGCGCTTCAGGCAAGAGGGCGGCACGATGCAGGTTCATTCTGCTCGCCGCCCTTTTTCTTGCTCTGGAGTGCTGCCTTGGTCCGTACCGTATACCCCACTGTTCCCCTGCGTCGCCGCCTGCCGCGCCTGACCACTTGGCTCATCGTCGCCGCGTTGCTGATCGTCGTAATCGGCATCGTGTCCCCCCAGCAAGTCCCCGTCGCCATCTATAAGCTGAGCTTGATTAGCCTGGCGGCCGTCGGCTCCTATTGGATCGACCGCGCACTGTTCCCCTATGCACGGCCTGACGGCTATCTGGTGCGTGATTGGCGCTGCGGCGCATGCATCGGCTCGCACCGCGTTGACCACCCGATCGCCGACGGCTACGAGATCCCCTTCATGGTGGCCACGATCCGCCGTACGGCGATCGCCGCCGCGGTCATTCTGGCTGTCGCGCTGGGGCTGTGATGGGCCTGCAGCTCCTCCGCTTCGGCCGACACCTGGTCGTCCTGCTCGTGGCCAGTTGCACGGCGCTGCCGGCGCCGGCGGCCGATGTACCACGTGCAGCCCAGCAGTACCGTTCGGAGCTCGTGCGCAACGCCCGTGTCGTGTGGGGCATGGGCGCACCGATCGCGACCTTCGCCGCGCAGGTCCATCAGGAAAGCGCCTGGCGCCCAGGCGCTGTCTCCGCCGTAGGAGCGCAAGGCATGGCCCAGTTCATGCCGGCCACTTCCAGCTGGATCGCGGGGCTATATCCCGCGCTGGCTCCGCATGCCCCTTTCAATCCGTCCTGGGCCCTGCGCGCCCTGGTGACCTACGACCGCTACCTCTACGACCGCATCCTCGCCCGTGACGACTGCGAGCGCATGGCGATGACATTGTCGGCCTACAACGGCGGGCTGGGCTGGATCTCGCGTGACCAGAAAAGAGCATCGGGTTCGGGGCTCGATCCGCTCACCTGGTGGGGATCGGTCGAGACGGTCAATGCTGGCCGATCGGCGGCCAACTGGCGCGAGAACCGGGCCTATCCCGACCGCATCATCCACCACCACCAACCGACCTATGTCGCCGCATCCTGGGGGCCAGGCGTATGCCCGTGAATCTGAACATCGTGGGCTGGGCGATCGCGCTAGGCGCGCTCGCCGCCGGTCTGGGCTACTGGCGCGGCGAGGCCAACGGCCACGAGCGTGGCGCTCTCGAAACACAAGCTGCGCACGACGCCCGCCAGGTCGAATCGCTTGCCGAGGGGCTGGACGCGTTGCGCGCCGACGTCGTGGGCAGCACGGCGATGAACAAGGAACTGCGCACAGCAATGACCGGCCTGGAGCAGCAGAACAAGACCTCGAATACGGAGCTCAAAAATGCGATTGCGAAATCTCGGCCGGCTGGCGCTGTGCAGTGCCGTTTCGATGCTGACAGCATGCGGATCCTCGGCGCCGCGGCAGACCGAGCCGATGCCCTGGCGGCCGGCGGTCTTGCTGCCAGCGGAACTGGCCGCGCGGTGCCCGCCGGTCGTGCGCCCGATCGATGATTCGGACGCCGCGGCCGCCGTCGCTTTGGAGGCGATGTACGGCCTGTACGGCACCTGCGCAGGCAAGCACGTGGACACCGTGGACTACATCAACAAGCCGGGGAAGGATCGGTGAAGATCGAATTGGAAGTTTGGCAACTCATCACGCTGCTGCTGGGATTTTTTGGGGCCTGCGCAGGCGCTGGAAGGCTGTTGCTCACGCAGATGCTGCGCCACATCGATCTGCGCTTCCGTGCGCAGGAAGATGCGCGTTCGGCCAACCACGAGCAGGTCCAGCATCGCCTGGACAAACTCGAGGAGTCGGCCAAGCTGGAAGCCGGCGAGTGGCAGCGTGTCGAACGCGAGTTCCTGCAGATGCAGCGTGACATGGCCTTGCAGTATGTGCGCCGCGAGGACTACATCCGCGGCCAGAGCGTTGTTGAGGCCAAGCTGGATGGGTTGGCCGTAAAGATCGAAAACCTGCAGCTGCGGGGAGTACTGGATGGAAAACAAAATGCAAATTGACCTGGCCCGCTCGCGCCGCGAATCGCTGCGCTGGCTGATCCTGTTGACTCTGAACAACGCACGTCCGATCGGCGCCTTCGAAGGCCCGATTCTGTCGGTGGCGCAATCCGAGTATCCGGATGCCACGCCCTTGGAACTGCGCCGCGAGCTCGACTACCTGTCGGACCGCGACCTGGTCAGGCTGGAGAAGCGCCCCGACGGCAAGTGGTTCGCCGATCTCACGCGGTACGGCACGGACGTCGCCGAATACACGATCGACTGTGAGCCTGGCATTGCTCGGCCCGTGAAGTACTGGTGAATCATGGCTGGCAAAAGCAGCATTCACCGCCTGCCGGCAGAGATCAAGACCTATATCGAGGCGCAGCTGGCCACCGGTTGCCATACGCTCGATAGTCTGATCGAGGATCTGCGCGAGCGCTTTCCGGCCGAGGCCAATGCCGGGTCGCTCCCCAGCCGCAGTGCCATCGGGCGCTACGGCCAGAAGCTGGAGCGTCGCCTTGCGGCTATCAGGGCCAGCACCGAAGCGGCCAAGCTGATTCGCGCACATGCGGGTGACGAGATCGACGCCCGCAGCGAAGCGTTGACTGCCCTCGTGCAAACCGAGCTCTTCGAAGCCATCATCGAACTGCAGGAAGCCGACGAAGAGACCGACTCCGGCAAGCGGGTGGAGCTGCTGAGCAAGGCCGCCAAGAACATCGCCACGCTGGCGCGAAGCTCGGTCAACCTGAAGAAGTTCCAGGCCGAGGCAGAAGAGCGGGCACGGCGTGCGCTGCTCGCGCAGCAAGACGCAAAGCTGCAGGAAGTCGCCAAGGCCCAGGGTATGAGCGCCGACCAGGTCGACTTCTGGCGTCGCGACTTCTTGGGAATCAACGCACCATGAGCATCCTTTCCCGCATCCCGAGCACCGAGCTCGGCACGCGCTTCACGCACTACGGTTGGTTCTGCGGCGTCGTGCCCGTGTACCTCGGCGACCTCGAAGGCGAGGCACCGCTGGTAGCCGAGCGCAACGGCATCCCCGAGTGGGTGCTGAGCCTGGCCAGCGCTCTGTTCGGCGCGCTCGTCCAGGTCGCAGCAATAGTCGCGCCCGGCCGGGACATCCAGGTTCCGCTGATGGTGACGGGCCCGATCATGCCTCCGCCTGGTGGTGATCGCTGATGGCCGCCGTCATCAAAGCCCTGGCCTCTACCCTGCGTGTCCTGGAATGGGACGACTTGCCGGCCAGCGTGCGCGCGATTTCCGACAACTTCAACCCGCTGGCCGATGGCATCTTGATGCTGCACCAGCGCCAGGTCGCTGCGCTCAAGGCGTCGATCATCGCCATTCCGAAGGGCCGGCGCACGGGCATCACCTTCGGCACGATGCTGAACAAGACGCTGGTGGCCGCGGCGCGCAAGTCCGCCGGCGGCGACAACGTCTACTACATCGGCGACACCAAAGAGAAGGGCCTGGAGGCGATCGGCTATTGCGCCAAGTTCGCACGAGTGATCGCGCGTGCCCAGGGCGAGGGCGTCACCGGTGTCGAAGAGTTCCTCTTCGAAGACCAGGACGAAGGTGGCAAGACCAAGCACATCACCGCGTATCGCATTCGGTTCGCCAGCGGCTTTCAGGTGTGCGCCCTGTCCAGCCGACCGGCGAACATCCGCGGCCTGCAGGGCCATGTCGTTATCGACGAGGCAGCCTTCCACCCGGATGTGCAGGGCGTGCTGGAGGCGGCCACCGCGCTCCTGATCTGGGGTGGCCAGATCACGATCATCAGTTCCCACAACGGCAAGAACAACCCGTTCGCTCAGCTGTGCCGCGACATCGAGGCCGGGCGCTATGGTGAAGATGCGGCCGTTGTGACGGTCACGTTCGACGATGCGGTCACCAACGGCTTGTACGAACGCGTGTGCTTCATGAAGGGAACACCGCCCACGGCCGAGGGCAAGAGGGAGTGGTACAGCAAGATCCGCAACGCCTATGGTGTGCGCAAGGCCGCCATGCGCGAGGAGCTTGATGCCATCCCACGCGACGGCAGCGGCGTCAGCCTGCCTGGCGTCTGGATTGAAAACGCCATGAGCGAAGAGCGGCCGGTGGTGCGCCTGGCGCTCGACGATGACTTCGTGCGCAAGAGCGAAGCCGAGCGCCGGTCTTTTGTGGAGGACTGGATCCGGCGCGAGGTCGAGCCAGCCCTGACTCTGGTCGACCCGAAACTGCAAAGCCTTTTCGCCCAGGACTTCGCACGCCACCGCGACTTCTCGGTCTTCGGCGTTGGTCAGATCGAGCCGAACCTGCGCCGGCGTGTGGTGTTCGTCGTCGAAATGCACAAGGTTCCGACCCGTCAGCAAGAGCAGGTCATCTGGCACATCATCGAGAAGCTGCCGCGTCGCTGCGGCGGCGCCATGGACGCGACTGGCTCGGGCGAAACCTTGGCCGAGTACACGGCCGACAAGTTTGGACACGACCACGTCCACCAGATCAAGCTGAACCGGGCCTGGTACGGGACCTGGATGCCCAAGCTGATCCAGGGGTTCGAAGACGGGATGATCGACTTGCCGCGCGATGCGAACGTGGCGGCCGACCTTCGTGCGATCGAGGACGTCGAGGGAATACCGATGGTTGTGAAGCTGCGGCGCAAGGATCTGAAGGATCCCGAGCTGACCCGGCACGGCGACTCGGCGGTGATGCTCGCGCTGCTGTGGTTCGCCTCGATGAATCTTTCCGCGCCCATCGACTACACGGCGGTGCCACGGCAAACGAGCCGCTGGGATGCGCTGCCTGGCGAGATCGATGACGACACCCCGCGGGCAGGCGACGGTGCATGGCGCGAGGCACTTCAAATTTCCGGCGTTTTGGGGCGTTTTTTGGGGTGGGTGGCTACGCTGACCCCGGCTGCGCGTCTGAGTGCCTTTATAAACGCCTGCAAACGGCTCTTTGGGGCTTCGGCTGACCAGGGAACCGTCGCAAGTCTGGGCTGAGACCCGAAAGAGAGAGATTCATGGCTCAAATCGTTGATCAATTCGGCCGCCCGATCACCAACACGCACCTGGAGGAGCCGCAGACGGCTCGGCTGGGGCATCTGCAATCCGAATGGGAGAATCACCCCACGCGCGGGCTCACGCCGCCCAAGTTGGCGCAGATCCTGCAGCAGGCCGAGACGGGCGATATCACGGCGCAGCACGAGATGTTTGCGGACATGGAGGAAAAGGACGCGCACCTCTTCAGCGTCGTGCAGACGCGCCGCCTGACGGTCAGCCAGCTCGACTGGTCGATCGAGCCGCCTGCGAATGCCACCAATGCGGAGCAGGACGAAGCGGCTTTCGTGACCGAGGTGCTGCAGGGCCTGGAGATGGAGGACATCCTTTTTGACATGACCGATGCGGTCGGCCATGGCTTTTCACCGATTGAACTCGGATGGGACACGATCGAGAAGACGCGCATGCCGGTCACGGCAACGTTTCGCCCTCAAGGGTGGTTTCGCACTCCGATCTCCCCAGGACTGGATCGCAACGAACTGCGCCTGCGCGACAACAGCGCTGATGGGGAATCGCTCTGGCCGTTTGGCTGGATCATGCACACGCACCGCTCGCGCAGCGGCTACATCGCCCGCACCGGCCTTTTCCGCGTGCTCGCCTGGCCGTGGCTGTTCAAGAACTTTGCCGTGCGCGACCTGGCCGAATTCCTGGAGATCTACGGACTGCCGCTGCGCCTGGGCACGTACAACCCCAACACCTCGGACGACAAGGCGCGCGCGACGCTCTTGCGCGCGGTGATCGGCATCGGGCACGATGCCGCGGCCATCGTGCCCGAGGGCATGAAGATCGAGTTCAAAGAGGCCGCCAAGGGCGAGTCCACGCCGTTTGACAGCATGATCGGCCTGATGGAGCGCAGCACCAGCAAGGCGGTGCTGGGGGGCACGCTCACCAGCGGCGAGGGCGAGCACGGCACGCAGGCCCTGGGAAAGGTGCACAACGAACTGCGCCACGACCTGAAGAAATCCGACGCTCGCCAGCTCGCTACCACCCTGACTCGCCAGCTGGTGTACCCGATCCTTGCGGTCAACCGGGGCCGCACATCGCTGCACCGGTGCCCGCGCCTGGTGCTCGACACGCAGCAGCCCGAGGACATCAAGCTGCTCTCCGATTCGCTTCCCAAGCTGGTGAACATGGGCATGCGGATCAAAACGGACTGGGCGCACAGCAAGCTCAAGATCCCGATGGCCGAGGAGAAGGATCCGATCCTGCAGCCGATTGCGCCGTCGTTTGGAAATGGCGACGAAGCCGGCGGGCTAGCGGGGTTGGCTGCGATGGGCCGGCGCCAATTCGCTCCTGCGCAGTTGGCGCGGTTGAAGGCAACTCCGGGCGATCCGACCAACACGGCGGCCGACACGATCGACAGCCTGGTCGAAGCCATGCTCGATGAGTGGCAGGGAAAGCCTGACCCGGTCCAGAAAGCGATCCAGGAAGCCCTGGACAGCAGCACGTCATTCGAGGACTTCCAGGTGGCCGTCGAGCAGCGCCTGGCCGCAATGGACGCCACGGCGCTGGCGGACCTGCTCAGCCGCGGCACGCTGGCAGCCCGCCTCTGGGGCAACCTGACCAACGGCGGACGCACCTGACATGGCCGCCATCGAGCTGGAACCGCTGCCACCGCGAGAGGCTGTCGAGTTCTTTCGTCAGAAGGGCTACCGGATGGCGTTCTCCTGGCAGGACATGCCTGCGCAGGAACACGCCGCCGCCTTCACGGTGGCCAAGGCGATGCGCCTGGATGTGCTGAAGGACATCCGCGGCGCCACCGACCGCGCGATCGCCGAGGGCACGACGTTTCAGGACTTCCGGCGCACGCTCGGCCCGCAGCTGCAGGACAAGGGCTGGTGGGGCAAGCGCGAGATGGTCGATCCGGTCACCGGCGAGACGGTCAATGCGCAGCTTGGCAGCGACGCCAGACTGCGCAAGATCTTTGACACCAACGTGGCCACCGCGTATTCCGAGGGGCAGTCCGAGCGGATCGAGCGCAATATCGAGCTGTTTCCTTACCTGCAGTACTTGCGCAGCTCGAGCGAGCATCCTCGCTTGTCGCACGCTGCCTTTGCAGGCCGGATTATGCGTGCAGACGATCCCTGGTGGCGGTCGCACATGCCGGTCAAGGAATGGGGCTGCAAATGCGGGGTGCTGCAGCTGACCGCGCGCCAGGTGAGCCAGATGGGGCTGCAGGTCAGCGAAGCGCCGCCTGAGCGGTATGTCGAATACACGAACACCCGCACCGGCGAAACCCTGGATGTGCCGGTGGGCGTGCATCCGGCCTTCAACTATCCGCCAGGCCTGCGGCGCGAAAGCCTTGCCCGGGCGCTGATGGACAAGGCCGATGCGGCCGAGCCACGCACTGCGGCGCGCATGTTGGCCGACGGCGCCGACCTATGGGCGCCGTTGGTGCAGGCCGAGTTCGATGACTTCGTTGGACGCTACACCCGCGGCGAACGCCGTGCGGTCGGTCAGCGGCGCGTGGTCGGCGCATTCTCCAGTGACCAGGTCGACGCATTGCGGGAGGCTGGCCAGTTGCGCGGCGCGGACGCCCGCGGCACGATTCATGTCGACATGACCAGGCTGCGCAACGTGCTGGGTCAGGGTCAACGCGCGCCCGCCCAGGCCGCCGACGCTGGCGCCGCGCTCGTCACGCAGCTGCCAACGCTATTGCGCCAGGTCGGTGAGGCGTGGCTGGACGGCGACCACGCGGTGCTGCTGTGCACTTCCCCCTCCGATTCGCAGCGCGTGGTGAAGGTCGTCGTGGACCTCACCGGCAAAGCGCGCGGCACTGCCGGGGGCAATGGCGTGGTCTCCATGGAAGTGATCGACCCCGCATCGTTTGACCGCACCGGTCTCTCCAAGTTGCAATAGGTGGCGGCGGCGTGCGCGCAGCAGCAGCTGCGTCGGCCGCACCAGGTGCATACCTGAAAACGCGGTAAACCCGTTTAATAGAGCGTTCCAAGGCATGGCGTCAGACTGGCGCCCATGCCTAAATCCACCACTCCACTCCTTGCCGCGTTCGCCGTGCAGATCAAGCGCACGGGCGACGATGGCGCCGTCCCAGAGCTGCATCTGCTGCCTGATGGCGAATTCAAGCCGCAGGCGGCCGAGGATGCGCGCGAGATGCCCAAGTCTGGCACCTACCGCATGAACGCGCAGATCGCGGAGAAGGTCATCGCCCTGGCGCGTGCGAGCGTCAACGATCTGCCGATCGACTACGAACACCAGACGCAACAGGCCGCCAAGAACGGCCAACCCGCACCGGCGGCTGGCTGGATGGCCGGCGCCAAGTTCGTTTTCCGTCCTGGCGAGGGGCTCTTCGCTCAGGACGTGCGGTGGACGGCGCGCGCCAAGCAAATGCTGGATGACGACGAGTACCGCTACCAGAGCGCCACTTTCCTCTATCACCCCGAAACCGGTGATGTGCTGGCCATTGTTGGCGCTGCGCTCACCAACCGTCCGGCCCTGGACGGATTGACCAGCGCTCAGCTGGCCGCACTCAGCGCGCAGCTTGCGCGCCAATTCCTTCCCCCCACCTCCGAGGACGACATGAACCCTCTGCTCAAAGCCCTGCTCGAAGGCCTCGGCCTGCCCGAGACCGCCACCACCGAACAGGGCGTGTCCGCCCTGGCCGCCCTGAAGTCCCAGGCCGCGCAAGCCGGCCAGATCGCTGGCCTGAACGCCCAGATCGCGACGCTCAAGTCGACGCCGCCCGACCCGACCAAGTTCGTGTCGGTGGAGGCCGTTGCATCCCTGAACACCGAGCTGGCGACCCTGCGTGCGCAGAATGCCCAGGTCGAGATCGACCAGGTCATCAATCAGGCCAAGGCCGAGGGCAAGGTGGCCAGCGACGTCGTCGAGAAGACCTGGCGCGACATCGGCAAGGCCGACCTGGCGCAGCTCAAGGCACTGGTTGCCGCCACGCCCGCCAACCCGGTCCTGGCCGGCAAACGCC
This sequence comes from Achromobacter sp. 413638, assembly GCF_043119405.1. Taxonomy (NCBI): domain Bacteria; kingdom Pseudomonadati; phylum Pseudomonadota; class Betaproteobacteria; order Burkholderiales; family Alcaligenaceae; genus Achromobacter; species Achromobacter sp. 413638. The sequence continues at coordinate 13,565 of NZ_JBICCO010000086.1, read as the reverse complement.
AGACCGATGGCAAGCAGCCGGGTCAGGATGCGGGCGAGCTGAGCCAGGCCGAGATCGCCGTCTGCGCTGCCATGGGGCTGACCCCCGAGCAGTTCAAGGCAGGCAAGCAAGCCCAAGGCCTGGCCAACGGCTGATCGCCGCTTTTCCCCGCTTCTCACCTTCAGGACACTTCCATGACCGCGCTGACCCAGGATCGCAACACACTGCGCCGTGACGGCCACCAGATCGAACCGCCCGTGGCGGCTGCCACCAAGATCTTTGGTGGCTCGATCGTGTGCATCAACACCGCCACGGGCTACGCCGTGCCGGGATCGACTTCGACCACCCTCAAGGCCGCTGGCGTTGCCGAAGATCGCGCCGACAACAGCGCGGGCGCCGCGGGCGAGATCCGCGTGCGGCTGCGCAAAGGCCCGCACCGCTTCGCCAACAGCGCCTCGGCCGACCTCATCACCCTGGCCGATATCGGTGCCGACTGCTACATCGTCGACGACCAGACGGTGGCCAAGACCTCGGGCACCAACACCCGCAGCGTGGCCGGCAAGGTGTTCGACGTGGACGCCGACGGCGTCTGGGTCGACTTCGCCTGATCGGCCGCCAGCCCTTCGAATTCGGAGATATCGAACATGATCATCAATCACGCCAACCTGGCGATCCTCAACACGGCCTACAACGCGGCCTTCCAGTCGGGCCTGACCATCGCGGCTCCCATGTGGAACCAGCTGGCCATGATGGTGCCCAGCACCACCAGCGCGGAGAAGTACGCTTGGCTGGGCTCCATCACGAAGTTCCGCGAGTGGCTGGGTGAACGGGTCTATCAGAACCTGAAGCAATCGGACTACTCGATCAAGAACAAGACCTGGGAAAACACCGTGTCGGTCGGCCGCGACGAGATCGAGGACGACCAATACGGCGTGTACAAGCCCGTCATCCAGCAGCTGGGCCAAGACGCCGCAACGCACCCCGACGAGCTCGTCTTCGAACTCCTGCAGGCGGGCTTCTCCACGCGCTGCTTCGACGGCCAGTACTTCTTCGACACGGATCACCCTGTCGGGATGCCCGGAAAGGAAGTGAGCGTGAGCAACTTCCAAGGCGGCTCGGGCGCAGCCTGGTTCCTGGTGGATACGACCAAGGTGATCAAGCCGATCATCTACCAGCGTCGGCGGCCCTACGCCTTCCAGGCCAAGACGAGCCTGACCGACGACAACGTCTTCAACCGCAACGAGTTCGTCTGGGGCGCCGATGGCCGCAGCAACGTCGGCTATGGCCTGTGGCAACTGGCCTATGCGTCCAAGGAAGGCCTGGACCTGCAGGCGTACTCCGATGCTCGCGCCGCGATGCAGAGCCAGAAGGCCGACAACGGCAAGCCGCTGGTGATCCGCGCCGCCGAACTCTGGGTGCCGCCGTCGCTGGAGCAAGCCGCGCTGGAAGTCATCCAGGCTGACCGCCTGGCCAACGGCGCAAGCAACGTGATGCGCGGCACCGCCAAGGTCGTGGTCTGCCCGTACCTGGGCTGACCACCAAACCCTGCCCGCACCACCTGACCCAACCCGCTTCACCGGAGATTGCCCACATGGCTACCGCCAAACCCCGAGGCCGCCAGGCCACCGCAAAACCTGCCGTCGTCAAGCCCGACGGCGCCAAGGCCCTGAAGGTCGTTCCCAAGACCGACGGCTTTCGTCGCGCCGGCCGCGCCTTCGCCGGCGAGACGGTGATTCCGCTGTCCGAGCTGACCGATGAGCAGTTCGAGCAGCTCACCACCGAGCCGCAACTGGTGACGATGCTGATCGACCTGCCCGGCGCGCCGGACGAAGCCAGCCAGGCCGGCGCCACCTGACACCTCGTGCGACGGGCGCTGAACCCCATCTGTTGCGTCTGACGGATGGGGGGAGCCTTGCAGACGCTACCGCCCAACCTCTGCCGGGGCTGGATAGTACGGGAACCGGTTTTGGTCTAGCCCCGGCATTTCTACGGTCTTTCCCATGTCCTACGCCACTGCCACCGAACTGCTGATCCGCTTTGACTCCGACGAGATCTCCCAGCGTGCCGATCGCATGGTGCCGCGCCTGGTCACCGATGAGATGCTTCGGATTGCGGCCGCCGGCGGCGATCTGAGCGGCTTCACGCCCGAGGAGCGCGCCGCGATCGCGCGGGCCATGGAAAAGGTCGACCGTGCGTTGGCCGATGCGCGCAACACGATCGATAGCTACATCGCCGGGCGGTACACCCTGCCGCTGTCGTCTGTGCCGCAGGTCCTGATCCGGATCGCCTGCGAGTTGGCCCGCTACTACCTCTACGACGATCAGTTCACCGAGACCGTCAAGCAGCGCTATGACGCCAATATCAAATTCCTGATCGGCGTGGCCTCCGGTGACGTGAAGCTGGGCGTGGACGCAGAATCGGGCGTTGAACCTGCCGGCGGCGCTGGCGCCGAGCTGTACACCGCCGGTCGCATCTGGGATCGCCGCTCCTCGGGAGGGTTTCTCTGATGGTGCAGGCCACGATCCGCTACGAGGGGCAGCGCGGGCTGGATGCCGCCTTGTCTCGCCTGGCCGCCCTCGGCCGGTCGCCCCGGCCGATCTTCAAGGCGATCGCCAACTACGGCGAATCCTCAACCCGTCTGCGCTTTGAGCGCCAGCGTGGTCCTGATGGCTCGGCCTGGGCACCCAGTCGCCGAGTGCAGAAGTCGGGCGGACAGACGCTCGTCAAGAGCCGGCGCCTGCTACGCAGCATCACCAACGTCTATGGCGATACCTACGCTGCCTGGGGCAGCAACGTCGCCTATGCCCGCATTCATCAGCTGGGCGGCGACATCAATCGCGCCCCGTATTCCACCCGCATCCGCCTGCGCACCGATGCCCGCGGCAACCTAGCGCGCCAGCCTGGCAATCGCAATCTGGCGGTGTTCGCCCGCGATAGCCACAAGCGGGCCCGCACGAGCTGGCACGAGGTTCGTGCCTACAAGATCCGCATGCCCGCCCGGCCGTTCCTGGGCGTGAACCGTGAGGATCTGTGGGCCATGGGCCGCCTGACGGTGCAGACCATCCAAGCGGCCGAAGGAGGTGGTGGTGCTCGGTAAACATGAACTCGCCCTGATCGCGGCCCTGAAGGCGCGCCCGGGCATCCAGAAGACCACGCGCACGGTGGGCAGCCTGCCCACCGTTCCCGATGACGCCAAGCTGCTGCAGCGCTACCTGGTGGACGCTCCCGCCCTGTACGTCACCGAGGGGGTGTACCGAATCGTGGATGACATGGGCGTACTGGCATTCACCGTCGGCATCGTCGTGCGCAACGTGGGTGGCAACACGCAAGCGCGCCTTGGCGATGGCCAGTCCATCAGCGCGGATCAACTTCTGACGCTGGTGATCCGGGCGTTGCATGGCCGGCGCATCGGCGATGCGAGCTGGAACATCCGCCGTGCCGAGTACCTGGAGCCCGTCGACGTGTTCGAGGCTGCCGGGCTGACCGTGGTTGGCGTGTCCGTTGAAAGCACGCCGATGGCGCTGCCGGACGATCCCGAGGAGCTCGACGGTCTGGGCGATTTGCGCCACGTCCACCTGGACATGGACATCGCCCCGCACGCAAGCCGCGAAGAGCACGAGAAATGGCTCGCCGAGCCCCCCGATTACTCCACCGACCGGCCTGACCTGCAGGCAGACATTCCGCTGGCTGGCGCCGGCACCGAAAACTGACATCAAGGATCCCGAATGCAGACCGTCACCCTCAAACCCGCCATCGTTGATGGCGAGCCGCTCAAGGTCCGCAAGCCCCAGGGCGGCTATTTGGCCGCGCAGGGCGAGCCCATCGTGCTGACCACCTACTGGCGCCGACGCCGCGATGACGGCGACGTGACCGAAGTCAGCGCCGCGTCGCAAGCCACCGATCCGGCGGATACCCCGCCGGCGCCCGCCAAGTCCGCCTCGGCCAAGGGCACCAAGCCCGCTGCCGAGTAACGCTCCAAGGAACCGCCATGCCGGACAACATCATCTTCAACACCATCCCGACCGACATCCGTACGCCGGGGCAGTATGTCGAAATCGACAACGCCAAGGCGCTGCGCGGGCTGCCGTCGCTGAACCGCCGCATCCTGGTGGTGGGCAACAAGCTGCCCGCCGGCACCGCGGCCCCGCTGACCCTCTGCCGTGTGAACAGCGGTGACGAGGGCGCCACGCTCTTTGGCCGCGGCAGCGTCCTTCACGAAATGCTGCGCCTGGCGCGTGCTGCCAACAAAACGAGCGACATCTGGGCGCTGGGCGTCGAGGACCTCGCGGCCGGCGTCGCCGCCACCAAGACCATTACCGTCACCGGGCCCGCGGCCGCCGCCGGCACGATCGCCCTCTACATCAACGGTCAGAAGCTGTCGATCGGTGTGGCTGCTGGCGACGCCGCCTCGGCCGTCGCCACGGCGATCGCTGCGGTCGTCAATGGCTACCAGAACGGTCCGGTCACGGCAGCGGCCGCGGCCGGCGTGGTGACGCTGACCGCGCGCCACAAGGGCGCCTTCACCCAGGGCATCGGTGTGCTGGTCAACTTCTACGACGACGAGTCCCTGCCGGCAGGGCTGACCCTGGAGATCGCCAACGGCGTGACCGGCACCGGCAATCCGGATGCCGCGGACGTGGTGGCGGCAATCTCCGACGAATGGTTCTACACCATCATTTCGCCCTGGAGCGATTCGGCGAACATGGCGATCATCGAGGCCGAACTCGACAGCCGGTTCGGCGGGATGGACATGCGCACGGGTCACGTCTTTACAGGCATGGCCGGCACGCACGCCCAGCTGACAACCTATGGCTCTGGCCGCAACAACGAGCACAGCTCGTTCATCGGTGTGAAGAACCCGCCCCAGGCGCCGTACCTGTGGGCGGCCGTACACGGTGCGGTGGTCGAGTTCAACGGCGCCATCGACCCGGCGCGTCCCTTCCAGACGCTCGATCTGCCGGGCCTCTTGCCGCCCAGTCCGAAGGATCGCTTCCGTCGTGAAGAGCGCAACCTGCTGCTGCACGATGGTTGCAGCACGTTCACCGTGTCTCAGGACGGCATCGTGCAAATTGAGCGCGTCGTGACCACGTACCAGACGAACGCCTGGGGGATCGAGGACGTCTCCTACCTGGACGTGGAGACGGTGTGGACGGCGGATTACATGCGCTATGCCTTCCGCACGGCCGTGGCCACGAATTTCCCGCGACACAAGCTCGCCGACGACGGTACCGACTTCGATCCGGCCCAGCCGATCGCAACGCCCTCGATGATCGCGGGCGTCCTGATCGCCACGGCCAAGTCCCTGGAGAAGGCGGGCCTTCTGGAGAACTTCGAGGACTTCAAGAAGAACCTCATCGTCCAGCGCAGCATGGTCGACCGCAACCGTGTCAACGCCATCATCCCGCCTGACCTGGTGAACCAGTTCCGGGTGTTCGCGGGCAGCATCCAGTTCATCCTGTAAGGAACCGAGAACATGCCTCAAGTTACTGGCCGAGTATTCATCAGCGTGGGCGGTCGCCGCCTGCGCAGCAAACCCGGCGCCACGCTCGATATCGGTGGCGTGCGGCGAGATCCCGTCACCAGCGACAGCGGCGTCGATGGCTACACGGAATCGACCACCGCGCCGGCGGTCAACTGCACCATCAGCCACATGTCCGGCGTGAGCCTGGCCGACCTGGCCTCGATCCGCGATGAAACCATGCGGTTCCAAACCGACACCGGCATCGGCTACACGATCCGCGGCGCCTGGTTGGCCGCACCGCCCACGCTGGGAGGCGGTGGCGAGGTCACGCTCGCCTTCAACGGCGTCGAGTGCATCGAGGGCTAGACCCCCTGTAAAACCGTTTCAAGGAACAGCATGAAAAACTCCCTGACCGTTATCAAGACGCTGCCTTCGCCCTGGGTGGTCGGTGGCAAGCCCGTCACAGAGATCGAAGTTCGCGAGGCGTCCCTGGGCGACTCGCTCGAGGCCGAGAAGGAAGCCAACCCTGCCCTGCAGCCGACCGCCTTCCAGGTCGCGCTGGCCTGCCAGGTGTTGGTTCGCGCGGGCGATGACACCGGCCCCTTTGTGCCTGCGCAGTTCAAGACCCTCAAGGGCAAGCAGTGGGCCGTCTTCCGTGAGGCCATGCAGGAGGCTGAAAAGCTGGGGGAAGACTGACGCGCGGCCGCGAGGGCGCGCTGCTGCAGATCATGCTCTTGGCATCCCGGCTGGGTTGGAGCCGGGCCGAGATCCTGGCGCTTCCCTTGGCGGAAGCGCAGTTTTATGTAGATCAGCTCACTAAGAAGAGGTCTGGGGAATGAGCGAATTCGTCGTTGGGGTTCGTGTCGATGGCACCGCGGCCGGCCTGACCAAGGCCGCGCTGGAAGCCAAGAAGGCCCTGGACAACATGGCCGTCGCGGGGGCCAAAGACCTTACCGCCATCGGTCGTGCTACCAAGCAGACCGAAACCTCGCTAGTAAACATGGCGACGCGCACGCAGCGCGAGTTCGCCCGCATGGCCCAGGCGCGGGAGACCCTGGGGATTCGTTCTGAACACCGCATCCAGCAGGAGATCCTGCGCACGCAGGCCGCCTACCAGCGCCTGGCCAGCAGCGGCACGATGACCTGGCGCGAGCAGCAGCGCGCCGCCGAGCAGATGCGCCAAACGGTCGGACGGTTGAATGCCGAGATGGGCGTCTACAGCGGAAAGCAGCGCCTGGTCGCCGGCGCCCAGAAGGCTGGCCTGATGGCGGCCGGCGTCATGGCGGGAGCGGCAGTTATTGCGCCCAAGGTGAACAGAGCCTTCGCATACGACGAACAGCTCGCTCATATGGCGAACACTGCGTACGGCGATCCGTCGCTAAGCGCTGCTGAGGATCGAGCTCGGCGCTTCGCAGGGCGGACCGAAATGGACCTGGCCATCCGGGAGGCGATCCGGTATGGAGGTAGCACCCGAGAAGACGCAGCCTCCACGCTGAATTCGCTCCTATCCTCCGGGAAGTTCGGCGCTAAAGACTCTCTGACCATTTTTCGCGAAGCTGTGCGCGCGGCCTCGGCAAACCAGGCCTCTGGCGATGACTTCGCTCAGATTGCGTTCGCTGCGAAGGGCAACATGGGAGTTAAGCCTGAAGACATGGCGCGTGTCTTCGGGGCCGCCACCTACGCGGGCCAAAGCGGTGCCTTTGAGATTCGAGACATGGCGAAGGCTCTCCCGGCTCAGTTCGCTGCAGCTTCACAGGCTGGTCTCTCCGGACTTCCTGGTATTGCAAAGCTCGCTGCGTTGAATCAGGCGACTCGGCTTACCGCAGGCACCTCCGATCAAGCTGCAACGAACACCCAGAATCTTCTGGCCAAGCTGGTGGCCCGGGACACAGTGGAGAACTTCGGCAAGCTCGGGATCAACTTCGATCAGCGAAAGGCCGAGGGCCGCATGAAAGGTTTGGATGCTCTCGATGTGACCGCGAACATCATTGAAGAGCAGTTAGCCAAGAACAAGAACTATCAGAACGCCATCAAGCAATATCGAGCTGCAGCAGAGGGAAGTGAACGGCAAGAGGCATTGGGCGGAGTGATGAAGATCGCCCAAGGCAGTGTCATATCGAAGCTCTTCCCAGATCAACAGGCGATGATGGCTCTGGTCGGGTACCTGGCCGACCGTGACAACGTCAACAAGATCACCAAGGATTCATTGTTGTACGGTACAGACGCGGTCAACCGCAACATGTGGACCGTCGAAGACTCGCCCAGCTACAAGATGAATCAGGCAAAGCAAGCAGAAGAGTTCGCAAGCTACGATGCAATGATCAAGCTTGCGCCGGTTACCAAGGCAGTTGCAGACAGTTTTGCTGACTTGGCCAAGAGCTCGCCGCAATTGGCTGCCGCGATCAGCGGCTCGATTACGATTCTTCAGGGCTTGGCGGTTGGTGCTGGGGTTGTCGGGTTAGGCGGCGCTGCGTTAGGCGTTGGCAAGGTCGCAAGCTCCGTCGGGGCCGCACGGGCCGCCAGGGCCGCGGCAACGGCCGCTGCGGCCGCAGCAGCCCCATCTGGTGCCTCGAGCGCACTGGGTGGCGCCGGAGCAGGCGCCGCTGGAGGCATCAGCGCCGCCGGCGCACTGTCAGCTGGCTTCCTTGTCGCGGCCCCCATCGCTGGCGCTTTGGTGCAAGACAACATGTTCCGCACCGAGGAAGGACTGCGCAATCGCATCGCTCAGCGGGAAGAGAGGATCAAGATGTTCGATGAGATGATTGCGCTGAAGCAGGAGGTTGGGGACACGCCGCTGTCGATCAGCAAGATGCAGGCCGAGCGTGACGATGTGGTCGCTTCGCGGGATGAGATGATCCGCCGGCTGGATGAGCTGCTGACCACCACCAAGATCGGCGGCGAGGTCAACGTCAACATCACCGCCGCTCCTGGCATCCAAGCCAATGCTGACCTGCAGCCCAATGACGGAACCCGCATGACGGGCAATGTCGGGCGCACAAACGTGAACACGGATTGATATGGGCTGGCGTGAAGAACAGCGCAGGGTGGCGCATCCCAATGGGATGGCCGTGGGCGCAAGCTTTCGGGGCGTGCCGTTTCGCACGACCGACTCGGATACCGGTGTCGGCCGGCGCAACGAAGTGCACGAATACCCCATGCGGGATCTGCCTTATGCCGATGACCTGGGACGCCGCGCGCGCGAGTTCCAGGTCAATGGCTACGTGGTGGGCGAGAACTACCTGCAGGAGCGAGACGCGCTCATCGAGGCGCTGGAGGCGTATGGGCCTGGCGAGCTGATTCACCCCAAGTACGGCATGCTCAACGTCGTCGTACTGGGCCGGGTCAGCATCCGGGAGTCTCACACCGAGGGCGGCATCGCCCGGTTTGCGATCACGTTCGCCGAGGCCGGTGAGAACACCTTTCCGCAGGCGGCCACCAGCACTCAGGATGGGGTGTTTGATGCGGCCGACGTCCTGGGATCGGTCTCGGTGGATCGCTTTGCCTCGCTGGTTGACGTCGCTGGCGCCGCGGCCTTGGCCGCCGACCTGGTCGGCCGCGTCAACTCCAGCTTGGATGCCCTGCAGCGGATGGTGGGCCTGAACGGCCTGATCGATATCGCCGGCGACATCGTGCGCGGCGCCTCGTCGATCTCGGGCCGTCTATCCACCCTCATCCGCACGCCCGAGACGCTGGCCCTGCAGTTGCAGGGGCTGTACCAGCAGCTGACCCAGGCCATCAAGCGCCCGAAATCGGCGATCGCAGACCTACGCGCGGAATACGGCTCCAATGACCCAACGCCTTGGACGGCTCCCGTCGGCTCGGCGTCCCCGCCCCAAGGCGCCACCTCGGCCCGCCGGGAGGTGAACGCGGCCGCGATGCAGGAGTTCACCCGCACCCAGGTGATTGCGACCCAGGCGCGCATCCTGACCGACGCCATTGAAGCCAAGGAAGTGACGACGGCCCAGGACGCACGCGACCAGGCAGACGTGGTGCTGGAGGAGATCGATCACGAGCTCGAGGCCTACGACCCACCGGCGCAGATGGCGGCAGCGCTCATTGCGCTTCGCGTCGCTATCGTTCGGGACGTGGCCCAACAAGCCGACCGCCTGCAGCAGCGGGCAACCTATACCACCCAGGCCATGTTGCCGGCGCTGCTGATCGCCCAGCGGGTGTACCAAGACGGCTCGCGGGCCGACGAACTCGTCACGCGCAACCGGGTACGCAACCCGCTCTTCGTGCCGGCGGGCGACCTGGAGGTGCTGCGCTGATGGCTACGGTCAACGAAAACCTGATCACGCTGGTGGTGGGCGGCCAGGCCTATGGGGGCTGGAAAAGCCTGGAGGTCGAGCGCGGCATCGAGCAGCTTGCCGGCGAGTTCCAGCTCACGCTGACTCACCGGTGGCCTGGCGAAGATGCCCCGATCGGTCTGCGCGAGGGCCTGCCGTGCGAGGTGAAGTTCGGCCAGGACCTGTTGATCACGGGCTACATCGACACGATCGATATCGACCTGGCCGATACTTCCTGCAGGCTCAACGTCAGCGGACGGGACAAGACAGGCGACCTGGTGGACAGTTCGGCCATCCACGGCAGCGGCCAGTGGAAAAACGTGCGCCTGGAACAGATCGTGCGTGACATCTGCAAGCCGTTTGGCATCGAAGTGCTGGTGCAAACGGACACGGGTGAGGCGATCAGCAGCTTCTCGCTGGACGACGGTGAGAAGGCGTTCGATGCGATCGACCGCGCTGCGCGGTCCAAGGCGATCCTGGTGAGCAGCTCGCCGGCCGGCCAATTGGTGCTGACCCGTGCCAGCGAGACGCTGATCGAGACCAAGCTGGTTGAGGGCCTGAACATCCGGCGAATCAGCGCGCGGCACACCTGGGCGCGACGCCATTCCGAGATCCGCATGAAGGCGCAGGTCGCGGGCAACGACAACCAGTTCGGCGCCACGGCAGCCCATATCCAGGCCAAGGCAACGGATCCGGAGATTGACCGGTACCGGCCGCTCATCATCCATTCCGAGCAGGGCCTGAGCAATGCTGAAGCCAAGGAGCGCGCTCAGTGGGAAGTCTCAACCCGGATGGGGCGTGGCAAGCGCGCTCTGATCGTGGTGGTGGGCTGGCGTACCGGCCAGGATGGCCAGGTTGGCGACCTGTGGCTACCCAATACCCTGGTGAGGGTCACCAGCCCGCGCATGTTCCTGGATCTGGACCTGCTGATCACCTCCTGCCGGTACACGCTGGACGAGACCAATGCCCGGCGCACGGCGCTCACCGTTTGCCGGCCGGAGGCGTTCGATCTGGAGGGCGCGTCGCCGCGCCGCCGGCGCAAGCGTCGCAAACAACACCCTGACGATTCCCCCTGGGATCTGTCCGGAACGGGACGGCGCGAAGAATGAGCATTTCATCGGCCCTGAATCGAATCCGGCTAGCCATCGCCCGTGCCCTGGTAGGCCAGGTCAGCGACGGTGGTGGCCTGCAGACCGTCCAGATCGGCATCCAGGCCGACGTCGGTCGCGACCAGGTCGAGCGGTTTCAGCAGTACGGCATGACCTCGGTGCCGCACGCTGGTGCCGAATGCGTGACCCTGTCCGTGGGCGGGAACACCGACCACCAGGTGGTGATCAATGTCGATGATCGCCGCTACCGGATGCGCGGCCTGAAAACGGGTGAAATGGCCATATACGACGACCAGGAGCAGTCGGTTCACCTGACCCGCGATGGCATCGTGATACGGGGCGCCGGCAAGCCCATGCGCTTGACAGATACCAGCGAGATCGAGCTGGATTCGTTCGTGCGCGTGACGCGGGGCCTACGCGTTGACGGTGATGTGGACCTGCGAGGCGGGAAGGCAACTCACAACGGCACAGACATCGGCCATCAGCACAAGCACGGCGGTGTGCAAGAAGGCGACGACATCTCAGGCACACCCGTCGCGTAGCCGGTAAACCTGTTTAATGGCACTGCCCGCCATGTTCCGCGAGACTGCGGAGCATGGACTTCTCCCTTTCCCTTGATCCCGAGTCCGGCCTACTCGACATGAGCCTGGCCGGCGCGGATTTCGCCGGCGACGACACGCTGGTGACGGCAGTCATTCTCAGCTTGTGCACCGACCGCCTGGCGCAACCGCATGAGGTGGCGGCCGGTGAAGACCGTCGCGGCTGGTGGGCCGACGCCTACGCCTCGTCCCCCCAGGACAAATTCGGCTGCCGCTGGTGGTTGCTCGCCCGACAAAAGCAGTTGCAGTCCACGGTCCAGCGGGCGCGTGACTATGCGCTCGAGGCGCTCAAATGGATGCAGGAAGACGGCCTGGTCACGTCGGTTGGGGTGAGCGCCTTCGTTCCCCGGATGGGCTGGCTCGTCCTGCTTATCACGCTCGCCCTGAACGGGGTAGACCGCCGCTATCGATTTGAATGGAACGCCGCGACCCAGGCCTGGCGCCTGGCTGGCGAATCGTTCGCGCCCGCCGAGGTTTGACATGCCGGTTCCCCGTCCAACCCTTCCCAAGCTGATCGAGCAGCTGTCCTCGGAGATGGAGAGCCGCCTGCCAGGCATTCTTCCTCGGGCTCGCCGAAGCCTGGCTGGCGTGCTGGTACGCGTGTTTTCTGGCGGTCTGGATGCCCTTTACAAGTTCCTCGAGCGGGTGTTTAAGCAGGCCTGGCCCGACCAGTGTGACGAGGACGAGTTGCCTGGTCACGGGGCGCGGTGGGGCGTCCTGCAGAAGACGGCGGCGCCGGCGACCGGGTCGCTGCTGATTGGCGGAGAGAACGGGGCATCGCTGATGGCCGGATCTGTGTTTCAGCGTGCCGACGGCGTGCAGTTCACGGTCGACGTCGGCGTGACCATTGTGGGCAGCAGCGCCACGGTCGCCATTACCGCAGACGAACTCGGCCAAGCTGGCAACACCGCTGCCGGCGTTCAGTTCACCTTGGCCAGCCCAGTGGTCGGCATCAACAGTACGGCCGTCGCGTCGACCGAGATCTCCGGTGGCGCGGATGTCGAGCGGCCGGAACTGTTCCGGGCCCGGATCCTGGAGCGGATTCGCCGCCCGCCTCATGGCGGGGACAGCGATGACTATGTGGCCTGGGCCAAGGAAGTCCCTGGCGTGACGCGTGCCTGGTGCACGCCCAACGGCATGGGTGCCGGCACGGTTGTCGTGCGTTTTGTACGGGATGACGATGATGATCCGATCCCAGACGCTGGGGAGATCGAAGCCGTTCGGGCACATATCGAGGCGCAGCGGCCGGTCACCGCTGAGCTATTCGTGCTGCCGGTGGTGGCCAAACCTGTCGCATACGTGATCTCAGACCTGCAGCCAGACTCGGCCGAGATCCGCGCCGCGATCATCGCTGAGCTCAAGGACATGCACGTGCGTGACGCGATCCCCGGCGGCACGCTGCTGGTCAGCCACATGAGGGAGGCAATCTCGATCGCCGCCGGCGAGAACGACCATGTTCTGGTGTCTCCGGCCGGCAATGTGACGTGCCTGCCCGGCGAGCTGGCCACGTTCGGGGGAGTCACGTGGGCGTGAGAAGCGTAGAGGCCTGGCGCGAAGCGCTTCTGGCGCTGCTGCCGCCTAGCGCCATGCTCAACCGCCAGCCTGGCGGCGTGCTGGTTCGTGTGCTGGAAGCGTGCGGCGCCTCGATGCGCGCGATCGAGCGGTTGGCGGTGTCGCTGGTGGCCCAATTCGATCCCTTGCTGGCCGACGAGCTGCTGGAGGACTGGGAGCGGCTCTATGACCTGCCCGATGAGTGCCTGGATGCTCCCGTAGGCAAGGAGCAGCGGCGCCAACGCGTCAACATGCGCCGGCTCATGCTCGGCGGTGCCAGGCCCGAGTATTTCCGGCAGATGGTCATCGGCCTAGACTACCCGGACGCGCGAATCGATGAGTTCCGCCCCTTCCGGGCCACGAGCAAGTGCACTGCGGCGATCAACCAGGGCGGCTGGCGTTTTGCCTTCCGAGTGAATGTCGTCGCCTCGGCAAACATTGTCCAGGCCACCGCCACCAGCAAATGTACGGCGCCGCTGCGTGCCTGGGGCGATCCGGGGCTGCTGTGCCTCCTATCCCGCTACAAGCCCGCCCACACTGTCGTGCTGGTCGGATATGTCGATTCCCTTTGATTTTCACT
>NZ_JBICCO010000085.1:0-29741 GCF_043119405.1 Achromobacter sp. 413638 | reverse complement strand
CCGTTGGCCGCGTCTCCTTCTGCGGTCTTGACAGCATCGGATCAAGCTCAGAAGTGGTCAAACTGGAATAATCTATGTACAGATAGGCACGATCTATCTACGCGGGATCGTCGAGCCGTGCTCGTCTCCTAGCCGGGAGAGGGCAACGATCATCGCTACATCGCGCCTCCTAGCTTGATCTAGGAACAGTCAGCTCGACCCAGCGAGACATGAGGAGGCCGCATGCAGCAGGTACTCCTGTCCCCCGAGTTGCCCCTGGACCTAGTGGCCTTCGATGGGTTGCTCAGCACGTGGCGCCTGTTAGCGGCGCACACGGCATGCCTGCAATCTTCGCCTGGTTGAAGCAATACAGAGTTGCTCTTCAAGACTCGCTATTTCAGGGGGCTTTGAGATGAGTCTGCTTTGGGCTGGAACCGACGATGGATCGATATAACGGATTGAAGAGTGGCGGCGAGTTCGGGGGTGTGCACCATTTCGAGCAATGCACGCGATGACGGTGCCTCGAACGCATTTTTCCCAGCAACGAATCCGACATTTGAGTGCGACATTGGTCCATTGATTGCGATTGCGTGGAGATTTGGAATGTGCGCGAGTTGGCCGGCGAGAGATTGCGGAAGAACTGCCGAATATTTTCCTGTCGCCACGTGTGCCGATAGCACGTCAATTGAATCAGTGCGAATAGTCTGCGCGGTACATTGCATCAGCCTATCTTGAATGGGTTCAGGTACTGCCGAGTTCAGCACGCAGAGTTGTCTATTGAGAACATGGTCCCACGTTGTGCTTCGGGGTTGCTGTGTTCTCGCGGCGTGAAAAAGGAAAATGCGTTCACGGTACAGAAGGTGAGTATCGAAGTCTTCCCCTGGGATATCCTCCAAATGCATGAGTGCGATATCCAAATTGTTTTCTCGAATCGCCTGTAGCAGGGAAGAAGCGCCGGAAACCAGAACTGATTGTTGAAGTAAGGGTGTTTTTTCAGCAAGGGCGATGCTTAATGTGGGCGCTACACCGGCAGTTCCTGGGAGTATCCCTAGCCGGAATTGCCCCTCTATACCTCGCCGTAGTGCGGAGAGTTCTCGCTCCAGCCCTTTGCAGTCGTCATACATCTGCTGAGCCCAAGACAGTACGCGCATCCCTTCAGAAGTGAGGCCGTCATAGCGTCGGCCATGACGCACGATCTCGACACCCATGTCTTCCTCCAATTGCTTAATGCCCGCGGAGAGTGTCGGCTGAGAAACATTGCAGCTTTTGGCCGCGTTGCCAAAATGGCCTTCACGGTGCAAAGCAAGCAAGTATTCAAAGTTTCTTACGATCATATATTTTCTTCTGATAAAGTTGATTAGATTTTATACTTTCACGAAAAACCCTGCGCACGCTTCGATCCGCGTCCAACCTTGGGCACGTAGCTGGCACGCATGAAAGGCTGCCGCGCGCAGTGCCCATACAGTAGGTTCGACTCGTCATCGACGGTCAGCACCACAACGCACGGGACAGCCAATAGCGCGAACACAGGTGCTTTGCGCTGTGGGCGAGTCGTCCTCATGTAGCTTAGCAGTTGGCGCGTTCTGGAAGGGAGTAAGCGTGAGTGGTGAGGCACGCAACCGCAAAAGGCGGTGCTAAGCTCTTGAGCTGTTCGGGTCGTGGCCGTTGAAGCGGGGAGAGAATGGAGCCTGCCATGGCCGTTGTGGCGCAGCTGGGGAAATCCTGAAAAAGACTTCCTGATTTGGCAAAATCCCCGGACACCAATCGCCGAGCTTTTCGATGATGAAACAAATGACCTTCGCCGATGCCGAGTACGCCGGTAAGCGCAAGCAGACCCGCAAGGAGCTGTTCCTGATAGAGATGGATCGGGTCGTACCCTGGGAGGGTTTGATTGCTCTGATCAAACCTCATTACCCAAAGGGCGAAGGGGGCCGTCCAGCCTATCCGCTGATGGCGATGCTGCGGATTCATCTAATGCAGAACTGGTTCGGTTACAGCGATCCGGCGATGGAAGAGGCGCTGTACGAGACGACGATCCTGCGCCAGTTTTCCGGTCTGAGCCTGGAGCGAATCCCGGATGAAACCACCATCCTCAACTTCCGTCGCCTGCTGGAAAAGCATGAGTTGGCCACCGGTATTCTCGGCGTGATCAATGGCTATTTGGGCGACCGTGGCTTGTCACTGCGACAAGGCACCATCGTCGATGCCACTCTGATTCATGCGCCCAGTTCGACCAAGAACAAGGACGGCAAACGCGACCCGGAAATGCATCAGACCAAGAAGGGCAACCAGTATTACTTCGGTGCCAAAGCTCACATTGGTGTCGACGATGAGTCCGGGCTTGTGCACAGCGTGGTGGTCACTGCGGCCAACGTCGCGGACGTAACCCAAGTCGACAAACTGCTGCACGGTGGTGAGAACGTGGTCTGCGCTGATGCGGGCTATACCGGTGTAGAGAAGCGTGAAGAGCATGAGGGGCGCCAAGTCATCTGGCAGATTGCAGCCCGGCGCAGCACTTACAAAAAGCACGGTAACCGCAGCGCGTTATACAAAGCGATACGTAAGATCGAAAGAGCCAAGGCCCAGGTTCGCTCCAAGGTTGAGCATCCATTTCGGGTGATCAAGCGCCAGTTTGGTTATACGAAAGTGCGCTTCCGAGGCTTGGTGAAAAACACTGCTCAGATGGTGACGCTGTTCGCCCTGTCGAACATTTGGATGGCGCGTCGACATTTGCTCTCCAATGCAGGAGAGGTGCGTCCGTGAAGAGTGAAGTGACTGCTGCGAGGTGCTTGCAGCGGCAAAAAAGGCTGAAATAGACGGCAGGTTTGACCGGGATTTGAGCGGCTACCGTTTTTTGAAAGTGTCGATGGCGAAGTAGCCGGAAAACAGGGGCTACTTCAGACCATCCCTAGTACACCATGCCCCCAGCGTTTCCTTAGCTGCGATTGACGGGCATGCCTGGCGGTAGCTCAATAACAGCCATTTATGGATGAAGGAACGAGGGGAATAAGGCAGATGAAGATATTCACGATTGGATTCACTAAGACCTCCGCGCGGTCCTTCTTCACCAAGTTAAGTGCTTCTGGTGCCAAGCGCCTTGTCGATGTTCGCCTGAATAATGTTTCGCAATTGGCCGGGTTCGCTAAACGCGAGGATCTTCGATATTTTTCCGAGGCGTTGTGTGGGATGGAATATGAACATCTACCAGCACTTGCTCCAACCAAAGACATGTTCGAGGAATATAAAATAAAAGGGGGAGATTGGGATATCTACGCCAGTAAATTTCTGGATTTAATGTCGTCCCGAAAGATTGAGTCAATCGATAAAGAAAAGATTGATAACAGTTGCCTGCTTTGCAGCGAAGACAAGCCCCATCACTGCCATCGGAGGCTAGTGGCCGAGTACCTTGCAGGCAAATGGCCGAATGTTGAGATCGTGCATCTTTAGAGGGGCGACGTAGCTCCACGTTTCCAACGCCTCGTCTGGAGGGCTGAGAGAGACAAAGGCGCGTATCGGCGGGAGCCGGCGCCACACATTGGGCGTACAGAGCAACCTCGCCCGCCACGGCTCGATGTCAGCGCTCAACGAGGCGAGTGGCTCCAGGTGCATTGGCAGACGGGCCGCTGGCTGACGTCGTGGCGATCGGCGGATATGCACTGGGAAGCCCGCCCATGTGTTGGGCTATCATGTTGGCGACGCCTACGCCCAGGTGGGGCGCGGCAGGATCGCCGTCATTTACACCCCAGTTTGGTACTGCTATAGGTCTTCTGGAATAGCCGATACATCAGGACAAATTGAAGTAGCTCAATTAGGAGATATCTAATGTCAACCGGTATGTTTATTCTGCACTCCAACTATACGCCGGCGGGGGACCAGCCAGAGGCGATCGCGCGGCTGCTGTCGGACATAGAAGAAGGTGCGACGCACCAGACGCTGAAAGGTATCACCGGCTCAGGTAAGACCTTCACCATGGCCAATGTGATTCATCGTCTGAAGCGGCCCACGTTGATCTTGGCTCCCAACAAGACGTTGACCGCGCAGCTCTATAGTGAAATGAAGCACTTCTTTCCTGAGAATGCGGTCGAGTACTTCGTTTCGTATTACGACTATTTTCAGCCCGAGATCTATATGCCGGGCACCGATCGTTTCATACCGAAGGACTCGGCCATCAATGACCACCTTGAGCGCCTGCGCCTGTCCACGACCAAATCCTTGATTGAGCGTCGTGACGTGATCGTCGTCGCTTCGGTGTCTTCAATCTACGGCCTGGGTGATCCAGATGCATATCGAGCGCTACAGATCGCTCTGTCCCCTGGGGTCAAACTAAACCAGAGAGAGCTAATTCGTCGCTTGGCTTTGCTGCAATATGATCGCACGGAGCGTACGCTCAAGCGTGCAACGTTCCGCGTCCAAGGTGATGTGATTGACATTTTCCCCGCTGATTCCGAGTACAGGGCGGTTCGGGTGGAACTGTTGGATGACACTGTTGCGTCTGTCCAATGGATGGACCCTGTTACTGGCAAGACGTTGGGAGAGATAGACCATTATTTGGTTTCGCCAAAAACGCTTTTCGCACCGCCCACGAACAAAATAGATTCTGCATCCAAAAAGATACTCGCTGATATGGAAGAGCGGGTTGCCGAGCTGAACAGGAATAATCGCTTGGTCGAGGCAAACAGACTGTACGAGCGGATCACGCATGACGTGGAAATGATGCGCGAGGTCGGCTATTGCTCGGGGATGGAGAATTATTCCTGCTACTTCAGCGACCGAGACGCAGCTTCTCCTCCGATCACGTTGCTGGATTATTTGCCGAAAGACGGGCTGCTGTTCGTCGATGAATCTCATGTCATGGTGCCACAGATATCCGCAATGTACCGGGGGGATCAGGCGCGCAAGGACACGCTGATCGATTACGGGTTCCGTTTGCCTTCATCGAAGAACAACCGGCCATTGAACTTTGACGAGTTCGAGAAGGTCAAGCCTCAGACCATCTTTGTTTCCGCTACTCCGGGCGACTACGAGCTGAGGGTGTCGAAAGGCAGGGTTGTCGAACAGGTTATCAGGCCAACGGGACTGCTTGACCCCAAGGTTGAAGTGCGGAAAGCGGATGGATACATAGATGACCTGCTTGCCGAAATATCGAAGTGCGTGAAGAGAAAGAATCGAGTGCTTGTGACTACGCTGACGAAGGTCAGTGCAGAAGAGCTAACGGATTTCTTGACGGACAACGGGATTCGAGCGCGCTACATGCATTCGGACATAAAAGCGGAGGATCGTGTTGAGATCATCAATGGCCTGCGCGCAGGAGAGTTCGATGTTTTGATTGGGATTAGTCTTTTGCGCGAAGGGCTGGATATTCCAGAGGCATCATTGGTTGCCATTCTCGATGCAGACCGTGCAGGGTTCTTGCGTTCGGCCCATGCGCTCATTCAGATGATCGGTCGAGTCGCTCGGAATGAAAACGGCAAGGCGATCTTGTACGCCGACGCGGTGACGCCGGCGATGAAGCAGGCGATCGATGAGACCAATAGGCGCAGGCAGCTTCAAATTGCCTTTAACGAGGAAAATGGGATTTCTCCAGCCTCGTCTGTGCGAAAACTAGCAGGGGAAGAGACGAATACGGAGGAGCCCACCGTTCATTCCGAGGCTTTCTGCGAGAACTTGTCCGACCTTTGCGATCAGATCACTGCCAAGGAACAGCAGCTACTCGAATTTACCGATACCGGTGACGAGCAGCGCGTCGAAGACATTCGTCATCAGTTGGATGGGTTGTACCGGCAATTCATTTACATCTAATCGTTCGCCGGCATTGAGTTGCATGGCCGACCGATCTGCACCTGGGGCAAGCGGGCAGACGGTCGGCTCATCATTCAACCGGAGGGGTGAGCCGCCGAGGCTCAGTGCCCCGCTTTCCAAGGTGTGTGCCCTACAGCGTCTTGCGACGTGTCAGCGCAAAGCTGGCAACGATCCAACGGCGACCAGCATTTCATCAAATACCGCTCGAACCCTTCCCGGAATGGGGCCACGCTGAGGCCGATAGACGTACAACCCCCATGCCGGAGGTTCTTCGTTCTCCAGCACTCGCACGAGCTTCCCGCTGGCAATGTAGGGGGCGGCCATGTAGTCCGCCAGTTGCGCGAACGCGATCCCGGCCAGCGCCGCTCCCATTTCCATGTCGGCATTGTCTGCGACGAGAGTGGGTGCGGTAGGTGTCCACTGGCGTCCCGCCTTGAAGTGCCAAGGCCAGGGACGGCCGGTATTGATATCCAAGGCCACGGTAACTGGCAGGCTGCTTAGCGCATCGATGTTTGCAGGTACGCCCACTTTCTTGATCAGGCGCGGAGCGGCAACGATGGGGAGTCTCATGTCGGCGGCCTTGCGTGCGACGAAGCGGCTATCGCGCATGAATCCGACCCTGATCCCGACGTCAATCCCTTCGTCAACCGTATTGCTGATGCGATCGGACAGGCGCACATCCAGCGTGATGCCGGGATGGCGCGCGGCCACGCGCTCCAGTGCCGGTAGCACCGCTCTGGTGCCCAAGCTGTGCGGTGCGGTGATGCGAACCGTACCGGACAGAGAGGCCTGCTGGTCGGAGCCAGGCGTTCGCCACAGATCCTCGAACCGCTCCAATGCGGGGCGCACTTGGTCTAGCAGCCCTTCGCCGAAGGCGGTGATGCGCACCTGGCGCGTGCTTCGATGAAACAACACCTCGCCGTAGTGTTGCTCCAGTTGCTGGATGGCACGGGTTACACCTTGCGGAGAAGTCCCCAGCCGGACGGCCGCATCGCGAAAACTGCTGCTTTCGGCCGCCACCCGAAAGATGCGCAGTAGTTCCATTTCCTTGTTCATGACGCACGCCTTATGGCCGATTTCGCTGCTCGTTGATTGTTCCAGATTGTGGAATTATAAAATCGCAACAATTCCATATACAAGGGAGGCGCGGTTGCCCAGACTGACAACACCCCGGAATGCTCCGCTCCGAACAACCCAATAAGGAACGCGAATGAACGCTGCGACTCTCATCACTGCCTACTACGACGCCTTCAACCGCGGTGACCGCGAGGCCATGCTGTCAATGTTGACCGATGACGTCGCGCACGACTTGAACCAGGGCGCTCGTGAGGTCGGTCGCGAAGCCTTCCGCGCCTTCCTGCAGCGCATGGACCGCTGCTATGGCGAGCAACTGCGCGGGATCGTGGTGATGGTCAGCGCCGACGGCCTGTGTGCAGGCGCGGAGTACGTGGTGCATGGCGAATACAAGGTCACGGACGACGGGCTGCCGGAAGCCCAGGGCCAGCGCTACGTGCTGCCGGGCGGCGCGTTCTTCGAGATCCGCGATGGCAAGATCGCTCGTGTCACCAACTACTACAACCTCGGCGACTGGATCGCACAGGTTGGAGGGGACGCCTGAAATGACCAGCGACGTGCAGGTGCTGGTTCATCGTGGTCCGGACATTGCCGAATGGTTCGATGCCGTGGCAGGCCTGCGGGCGAGCGTCTTCCGCAGCTTTCCTTACCTGTACGAGGGCGACACCGAATACGAGAAGCACTACCTCGCTATGTACGCCCGTTCGGCAGACAGCCTGCTGGTACTCGCGCTCGCTGATGACGTGGTCGTGGGTGCGTCCACGGGATTGCCGCTCGGCGATGCGGAGCCGGCCTTCCAGGTGCCGTTCGCCGATCGAGGAATCCCGATGGAGGCAGTGTTTTACTGCGGCGAATCAGTCCTGCTCCCGGCCTTCCGGGGCCTTGGCCTGGGCCATCGCTTCTTTGACGAACGCGAAGCGCATGCCCGTTCGTTGGGCGGCATGCAGTGGACATCGTTCGCGTCGGTGGATCGAGCAGACGACGATCCCCGGCGTCCTTCCAACTACCGCAGTAATGATCCCTTCTGGATCCGTCGTGGCTACGTGCGGCAGTCGGACATGAAGGTTACGCTGCCCTGGAAACAGGTGGGTGAGCCGAGCGAAACCGAGCAGACGCTCACGATGTGGCTGCGCTCCCTGGAGAACGCGAAATGAAAGTAGCAGTTGCGAAATACGCAGTGGGTCAGCCCACGGGCTTCGAGGCATTCGCAGCGCGGCAGCGGCGGGTTCTGGAGGAGGCGAGCCGTGCCGGAGCGGAACTGGCCGTGTTGCCAGAATATCTGTCCCTCGAACTGGCTGCGATGTTCGAGCCTGGCATCCGCCAGGATTTCAACGCCTCGCTGGCCGCGCTGCAGGCCTTGCAGCCTGCGTGGCTGGCCCTGTACACCGACCTGGCGCGCGAGCTGCGCATGACCATTCAGGCCGGTACGTTCTTGACCCGGGTTGGACCGGATCGCTATCGCAACCGGGCGTGGTGGTTTGCGCCGGACGGCACGCGTGACTACCAGGACAAATTGCAGTTGACGGGGTTCGAGAAAGACACTGGCGTCATCGAGGGGGGCGACGAACTCAAAGTGTTCGACCTGAATGGCGTGCGTGCCGGCATCGCTGTCTGCTACGACAGTGAGTTTCCATTGCCCGTGCGAGCCCAGCGAGAGGCGGGTGCACGCCTGCTGTTGGTCCCGAGCTGTACGGACACGAGGGCAGGTGCAACCCGGGTTCGTGTGGGCTGCATGGCGCGGGCACTGGAGAACCGGATGTTCGTCGCACAGGCCGTGACGACCGGAGCTGCTGACTGGAGTCCGGCGCTGGACACGAACACTGGCGAGGCCACGATCTATGCACCCATGGATCGTGGATTCCCCGAGGATGGCATTCTCGCGACTACTTGCGGCACGCAGACATGGGCGATCGGTGATCTTGACGTTGAAGCACTCGAACGAAACCAAGAACAGGCCCAGGTTGCGGTCGATCGTGACTGGGACGGACAGATGTTGCCTGCACTGCGGAAAGCTCGACACTCGGGTCATCAGGTCGCCTAGCCGGTCTCATCTTGATAGCTTCAACTCGATGAGTCGGCTTAGATAGGTCATATCTATCTGCGCATAGATTTTTCCAGTTTGACCAGTTTTGAACTTGCCCCGATGCTGTCGATACATGCAAGAAATATTCATTGATTTGAATGTTTTGCGCTTCTTGGGAACAAACCTGTACTAGCCTGTAAGAGTGCTCGAAGAGCACAGAATTTCTGGCAAAGTTCGGCCGCATATACTATGGGGGAGTATTGTATAATGCGGCGGTGTACCCAAGTAGAGAGGTGTTCGATGCCACACAGTCCGGAAGAAAAGAAGCAAGCACTGACGCGCATCCGGCGCATCAAAGGTCAGGTAGCGACTCTTGAGCAAGCGCTTGATGCAGGTGCGGAATGCCCTGCAATTCTTCAGCAGCTTGCGGCCGTTCGTGGGGCAGTCAACGGATTGATGGCAACCGTTCTGGAGAGCTATCTGCGGGAAGAATTTCCCAGTAGCGAAATCAGGAGCGATTCGCAGAACAAGTCCATTGACGAGACCATCTCTATCGTCCGCTCCTATCTGCGATAGAGGCACCAGGGTGCCCTCGGTGAGGGCAAATTTAGTTAGCTAGTAAAGGAAGCGACATCATGAAATCACGTGCAGCAGTTGCCTTCGGGCCAGGAAAGCCGCTGGAAATCGTCGAGATCGACGTCGAGCCGCCGCGCAAGGGCGAGGTGCTCATCAAGATCACGAATACCGGCGTTTGCCATACCGACGCCTTCACCCTGTCGGGCGACGACCCCGAAGGTCTCTTCCCGGTCGTGCTGGGTCATGAAGGTGCGGGTATCGTCGTGGAGGTGGGTGAAGGTGTGACCAGCGTGAAGCCTGGCGATCACGTCATTCCGCTCTACACCGCCGAATGCGGCGAGTGCCTGTTCTGCAAGTCCGGCAAGACCAACCTGTGTGTCGCGGTTCGCGCAACCCAGGGCAAGGGGCTGATGCCCGATGGTACGACTCGCTTCTCGTACAACGGTCAGCCGCTTTACCACTACATGGGCTGCTCGACCTTCAGCGAATACACGGTCGTCGCCGAAGTCTCGCTGGCCAAGATCAACCCGGACGCCAACCCCGAGCACGTCTGCCTGCTGGGCTGCGGCGTGACCACCGGCATCGGCGCCGTGCACAACACGGCCAAGGTACAGCCCGGCGACTCGGTGGCCATCTTCGGCCTCGGCGGCATCGGTCTCGCTGCGATTCAAGGTGCACGCCAGGCCAAAGCGGGCCGCATCATCGCCATCGATACCAATCCGGCGAAGTTCGAACTGGCTCGTACCTTCGGCGCGACCGAATGTCTCAACCCGAAGGACTTCGACAAGCCGATTCACGAGGTTCTGATCGAGATGACTGGCTGGGGTGTCGATCACACCTTCGAGTGCATCGGCAACGTTAACGTGATGCGTTCGGCTCTGGAAGCTGCCCACCGCGGCTGGGGCCAGTCGATCGTCATCGGCGTCGCCGGGGCCGGCAAGGAAATCTCGACCCGTCCGTTCCAGTTGGTCACCGGCCGGACCTGGAAGGGGTCGGCTTTCGGCGGGGTCAAGGGGCGCACCCAACTCCCGGGCATGGTGGAAGACGCAATGAAAGGCGAGATCGATCTCGCCCCGTTCGTCACTCACACCATGGGTCTCGACGAGATCAACCACGCCTTCGACCTGATGCATGAAGGCAAGTCGATTCGCACGGTGATCCACTACTGATCACTCACTATCCATTCAACACCAACCACCAAGGAAATTAACCATGTCCAATCCTGTCATTTCCGGCGACGGCATCTTCTCGCACGTCTTCATCGGCGCCGCCGACGTCCAGAAGTCGGCCGCGTTCTATGACGCCGCTCTGGGTGCTCTCGGCATCAAGAACCTCGGTCCTTTCGGCAACGGATGGGTGCTTTTCGGTCGCGAAAAGCCGGCTTTCATCATCGCCCGTCCGGGCAATGGTGAAGCGCCTTCCAGCAACGGCGTGACGGTCGGCTTTGCGGCCGCCACTCCCGCCGAAGTGGATGCCTTCCACGCCGCCGGCCTTGCCGCAGGCGGCACCGACGAGGGCCAGCCTGGCCCGCGTGGCCACCTGCCGGGTGCCTATGCGGCCTACCTGCGTGATCCGGCGGGCAACAAGGTTTGCTCGTACACCTTCGTCTGAAAGCTAGGAAGCTGAGGGCGTTCTGAAAGGGCCAGCACAAGCCTCTACACGGCGAGCCTATTAGACGGACCGTGTAGAGCGGTGCCCGCTCATGAAGATCGGCCCGCAGCCATGTGCGAAACGCATGGCTGCGGGCATTTGCTTTGAAGCGTGTTTTTCAACCAAGAAGAAATGAGGTCGTTATGAAAGAGCCGGCCAACATCAATACGACGACCGTACAACCCACCCCGACCGCCACCGTGTACGGCATGCCGGCCTATACCGATCGTGCTGCCGCCGTGGGTGAAGTGCACGCGCGCCCGCATCTCTTGATTCAGGCCCCCCGCGGCATATTGCAGCTCGCTTTCATGACCGAAGGCGACCAGGCCAGGGATCAGATGGCGATGAGCGAGTTGTCTCATCGCTTCGGCGTTGCCGAACCCGACCATACTACGCCGCTCCACGGCGTGACATGGGATGAAGGAGACCTGCACTGCGAAAAGCACACCGAGTTCTCGACGTATCTCTGGTGCGCTTCGCTGGATTCCGAGACGGGAGAGCCGTGCGGCGAAAATCCGTTCAAGCATGGATTTGTTCCTCCCGGCCCGGTCGTATCCGGCATCCGTTTGAGACTTCTTCCGTGGACGCCGGAAACGGAGAAGGAGGTCGATCGCTTCGATCCTGCCAGCCTGTGCTACTCGCTGGTGGAGAACGGCTCTGCCGCCATCCTGACCGACTTTCGACAGGATGAGGATGGCCTGACGCAGATCCTCGTCCTGGCCCGCGATTTGACCCCGGCGCGGGCGGGTGCGCTGGCTCAACGTCTGCTGGAGATCGAGACTTACCGCACCTTGGCGTTGCTGTCCCTGCCGTTGACACGATCGATGACGTCGGAACTGCGACGCATGGAGTCGCGCCTTGCGGCGATCACCGACGAGATGTGTACGAGCTTGGTGGAACGGCGCGACAGCGACGTGCTGCTGTCCGAATTGACCGGCCTGGCTGCCGAGCTGGAAGCTGGCGTTGCGGCGAATCTCTATCGCTTCGGCGCCAGCCGTGCCTACTACGAGATCGTCGAGGAAAGGCTGGCAGCGCTTTCGGAAGAGGCCGTATCCGGGTACTGCACCTGGGCGGATTTCCTGCAGCGTCGCATCGCTCCCGCCATGCGGACATGCCAATCCGTAAAGGAGCGCCAGACCAAGCTCTCCGACAAGCTGACCCGGGCCATCGCGTTGCTGCGTTCCTGGATCGACGTCGAGCTTGAACGCCAGAACCGCGATCTGCTTGCGTCGATGAACAACCGGGCCAAGATGCAATTGCGCCTTCAGCAAACCGTCGAAGGCCTGTCGGTCGCGGCAATTTCTTATTACGTCGTGAGTCTTCTCGGCTATTTGCTCAAGGGCATTCCGATGGTTCACGACAGCGTGGCGCCGGTGATGGCGGTTCTGGTGCCTGCGGTGATGCTGACGATCTGGTGGATCGTGCGCAGGATCAGACACGCCCACGGCGACACGGCAGCGGAAGAGAAATCTTCCTGACGAGCTGCCGTCCTGGCGCGCGAGAGCTGCGCCGTTCCTTTGAACATAGGAGAACACCATGGAACGCATCGAACATCACGCCAGCTTTGATGGTTGGCAGGACGTTTATCAGCATGAATCCACGACGCTCGGTTGCACGATGAAAGTCGGCGTCTATCTGCCTCCGCAGGCACAGCACGGCAAGGTGCCGGTGCTGTACTGGCTTTCAGGCCTCACCTGCACCGAGCAGAACTTCATCACCAAGTCCGCCGTCCAGCGCTACGCAGCCGAACATGGCATTGCCGTCGTCGCGCCCGATAGCAGCGCTCGCGGCGAAGGCGTTGCCGACGATCCCGCCTATGACCTCGGACAGGGGGCAGGTTTCTACGTCAACGCCACGCAGGAACCCTGGGCTGCGAATCATCGGATGTATGACTACGTGGTGCAGGAACTACCGGCGCTGATCGAGGCCCACTTTCCCGTGACAGCGGAGCGGAGCATCAGCGGCCATTCCATGGGGGGACACGGTGCTCTGGTCATCGCCCTGCGCAACCCGGGCCGTTATCGAAGCGTCTCGGCCTTCTCGCCCATCGTCGCGCCCACCCAGGTTCCCTGGGGACACAAGGCCTTCGAGGCGTACCTGGGCAGCGACCGGGAGGCGTGGAAGCAGTACGACACCGTGGAGCTGATTCGCACCGTGCAGGAGCGTCTGCCGCTGCTGGTGGATCAGGGTTTGGGCGACGAGTTCCTGGAGAGTCAGCTTCAGCCCGATCTGCTGCGCAAGGCCTGCGACGAGACGGGGCACCCGCTCACGTTGAATCTGCGCCCAGGCTACGACCACAGCTACTACTTCATTGCCAGTTTCATTGGCGAGCATATGGCACACCACGCATCGGCGCTGAAACGCTGAGAGAGAGGAGATCAGGTCATGACAAAGACCTCCAAAAACCGACATCACGTCGTCATTATCGGAGCGGGCTTCGGCGGGATCGAGGTTGCCAACCAGCTTGCTGGTGCCGAGGTCGATGTGACGATCATCGACCGGCGCAATCATCACCTGTTCCAGCCGCTGCTTTACCAGGTCGCAGGGGCATCTCTCTCGACATCCGAGATCGCCTGGCCTATTCGCTATCTATTCCGAAATCGCCCGGAAGTGAACACCTTGATGGCGGAAGTGGAAGGTATCGACCAGGACGCGCGTCAGGTCATTCTCAACAATGGCTCGCGCCAAACCTACGACACGCTCGTACTCGCGACAGGTGCTACCCATGCCTATTTCGGACACGACGAATGGGGGGCTTTCGCGCCGGGGTTGAAGACGCTGGAAGATGCCACGACCATTCGAGGCCGAATCCTCGCGGCTTTCGAGGAGGCCGAGCGCACGAGCGATCCTCAGCAGCGTGCCGCGCTGCAGACGTTCGTCATCATCGGTGGTGGTCCCACCGGGGTTGAATTGGCCGGGACCATCGCCGAGCTTGCACGAGACACGCTGGCGCGTGACTTCCGCTCGATCGACCCGAGCACGTCCCGGGTTGTACTGATCGAGGCGGGCCCGCGTCTGTTGTCCGTCTTTCCAGAGGATCTTTCGGCCTATACGCGCCAGGCACTCGAAAAGCTCGGGGTCGAGGTCGTGCTGGGTACGCCGGTCACCGAATGCTCGGCCGACGGCGTGGTGTATGGCGGCAAGCCTCTTTCGGCCAAGACCATCGTTTGGGCCGCCGGCGTCCAGGCGTCTCCCGCGGCTCGCTGGTTGGGTGCTGCGTCTGATCGTGCGGGTCGAGTGGTCGTTGGTCCCGACCTGACGGTGGCCGGTCGCCCGGAGGTCTTCGCCATCGGCGATACCGCCTCGTGCACCATGGCTGATGGGAAGCCCGTACCGGGCATCGCCCCCGCCGCCAAACAGCAAGGCAAGTACGTCGCCAACCTCATTGGACGGCGTTTGAAAGGCAAGCCCGCTGACGGGCCTTTCAAATACCGGCATCAGGGGAACCTGGCCACCATCGGCCGCAGCCTGGCCGTAATTGACATGGGGCGGGTTAAGCTGCGTGGAGCCTTTGCGTGGTGGATCTGGAAGCTCGCGCATATCTACTTTCTGATCGGTACGCGAAATCGTCTCAGCGTCGCGTTGAGCTGGGTATGGAACCATAGCATCGGCTACCGCGGCTCTCGCATCATCATGCATGCGATTAGCGACAAAGAGCCCA
The DNA here is from genome assembly GCF_043119405.1 of Achromobacter sp. 413638. Classification (NCBI taxonomy): domain Bacteria; kingdom Pseudomonadati; phylum Pseudomonadota; class Betaproteobacteria; order Burkholderiales; family Alcaligenaceae; genus Achromobacter; species Achromobacter sp. 413638. The sequence continues at coordinate 14,979 of NZ_JBICCO010000085.1, read as the reverse complement.
CGGCGTTGGATAAATCCGGCTCTCTGGATTGAGGTGCACACCTTATCGGAACGTCAACTATCAGAAATACCAGGGAGAGGAACTTGACCGATCTATTCACGACAAAGCCCAAGCCTCCCTTGGCCGAACTCCTGCGGCCCAAGACGCTGGATGAATTCGTCGGGCAACGGCACTTGCTCGGCCCCGGCAAGCCGCTTCGTCTCGCGTTCGAGGCGGGCAAGTTGCACTCGTTCATCCTCTGGGGGCCGCCAGGCGTGGGCAAGACCACCCTGGGGCGCCTGGCCGCCAGTGCGACCGACAGCCGATTCATCGCCATCTCGGCCGTGCTTGCCGGGGTGAAGGACATCCGGCAAGCCATCGACGAGGCCCAGGCAGAACTGGGCAACCATGGTCGATCGACGGTGCTTTTCGTCGATGAGATCCATCGCTTCAACAAGGCGCAGCAGGATGCCCTACTGCCCCATGTCGAGTCGGGGCTCCTGACCCTGGTGGGGGGAACGACCGAGCATCCGGGGCTGGCGGTCAATTCCGCTCTGCTCTCACGCGCGCAGGTCTATACCCTCGAACCGCTGTCCGGCGACGAACTGAACCAGCTCTACGAACGCGCACTGCCGCATCTCCAGGGCGTCACGTTGGACGCGGACGCGCTGGATCTGCTCAAGGGCTTTGCCGATGGCGATGGCAGGCGCTTCCTCAATCTGCTTGAGCAGGTGACGAATGCTGCGTCGGGCGCGGGCAAGGCCGTGGTCGATGGCGAGTTTGCCAAACTGTCCACCAGCCCATCACTGCGCAGGTTCGACAAGGGCGGCGACGAGTTCTACTGGCAGCTCTCCGCCTTCCACAAGTCGCTGCGGGGCTCCGACCCCGACGCGGCCCTGTACTGGCTGGCCCGCATCCTCGACGGCAGCGGCGACGTCAGCCAGGTGACGCGCCGCATGATCGTGGTGGCCAGCGAAGACATCGGCAATGCCGACCCGCAGGCGCTGCAACTGGCGCTCAATGCCGCGCTGGCTTATGAGAGGCTGGGTTCCCCCGAAGGCGAAATACCGATTGCCCACGCGGCGACCTACCTTGCTGCCGCCCCCAAGTCGAACGCTGCCTATGCCGCCTGGAACAAGGCGAAGGCCTTCGTCAAGAACAGCGGCTCCCTGCCTGTGCCTCTCCATCTTCGCAATGCGCCGACGAAGCTGATGCAGCAGATGGGGTATCACGAAGGCTACCGCTATGCCCATGACGAGCCCAACGGCTATGCCGCTGGGCAAAGCTACTTTCCCGAGGGCGTGGCGCGGCCGGGCTGGTATCAGCCAACGGACAGAGGTGTTGAGCGCAGGCTGGGAGAAAGGCTTACTTGGCTGCGCTCGCTGGATGATGGGACGCTGCCAGAGGCGGACGCCTGACCGGTCGCCTCCGAAACCGGCTCATCGCGACTTCACGAACTACAGGAACAGGATAAGAACATGTCAGCCACTTCTTTCGGTGCATCCTCGGCGAATATCAGCCGGGGACGCGTTGCCCGCTATCTGCGCACGGAGTCTGGTGCTGCGGTGCTGCTGGTGATCGTCACGGTCGTGGCGCTGGCGTGGGCGAACTCGCCGCTATCCGATGCCTATTTCGCGTTGTGGCACCTGGACGTCGGGTTTGACTTCGGGCCGCTGGGCATGCACATGGATCTGCATCACTGGGTCAACGACGGCCTGATGGTGGTCTTCTTCTTCCTGATCGGCCTGGAGGTGCGTCAGGAGTTCGCCCACGGATCGCTCAGGGACCGCAGCCGTGCCCGTCTCGCTCTGATCGCGGGTGTCGCAGGTGTCGTGCTTCCCGCGCTGGTGTATGTCCTGATCGTGGGGCTGGCCGGAAGTGAAGGCCTGCACGGGTGGGGGGCGGTGGTCGGCACCGATACGGCATTCATGCTGGGCACCCTGGCGATCGTCGGCCCGCGGCTATCCGGTCAGTTGCGCGTGTTCCTGCTCACCCTGACCGTGGTCGATGACTTCCTCGCCGTGTCCATCATCGGCATCGTCTATAGCGAGGAGATTCGGATCGTCCCGTTGTTGATCGCCCTCGCCAGTCTCGTTGCGTTGTGGTGGCTAGGGCGCACCCGCCAGTGGCGGGCAATGCCGTATGTGCTGATCGTGATCGTGCTGTGGCTCGCAACCGTGTACTCCGGCATCCATGCCTCTCTCGCCGGGATGGCCGCGGGGCTGCTGATCCCCGCCTACGCGACGCAACGTCACAAGGTCGTCGCGGCAAAACAACTGTTCCGCGACTTCTGGCAGTCTCCGAGTGCCGCATCGGCCCGCGCGGTGGACTGCGGGCTGTCCCGGGGTATCTCGGTGAACGAGCGATTGCACGAGTTCCTGCGGCTGCCGACGGCGCTGCTGATCGTGCCGGTGTTCGCCTTGGCGAACGCCGGAGTGGACGTGCGTGGCGGGCTGCTCGCCGAGGCCTTCGGCTCGCCAGTCACGTGGGGCGTCATCGCAGGGCTCGTGCTCGGCAAGCTCGTGGGCATCGGGCTCATCACGCTCGTCGCCGTCCGTCTCGGCCTGGGCCGGCTGCCCGAGGGCGTCGGGGTGGGGAGCGTGTTCGGTGGTGCGGCACTGTCCGGGATCGGCTTCACCGTGTCGCTGCTGATCATCGGGCTCGCGTTCGGCACGACCTCCGACCTGGGCCGCCAGGCGACGGTCGGCGTGCTCGTGTCGATGGTGTTCGCCACGTTGCTCGGGTGGCTGATCTTCAAGGTCGCCGCCAAGCGGTGGGGTGAGAAGACCGCTGACCTGCCGATGGTGCTTGAGCCACCGGTCGATCCGGAGATCGATCACATCCGCGGGCCGGAGGACGCCCAGCTCACACTCGTCGAGTACGTGGACTTCGAGTGCGCGTACTGTGCGCACGCGACCGGTTCTTGGGACGATCTGCGTGCCCACTTCGGGGACGACCTGCGGTATGTGGTGCGCCATCTGCCGCACCACCCGCACGGGCCGATCGCCGCGCGGGCGTCCGAGGCAGCGGCGAACCAGGGGATGTTCTGGCCGTGGCTGGACTTCGTGTTCACCCGTCAGCATGCGCTGGAGCGCGAGCATCTGATCGGCTACGCCGCCGAGCTTGGGCTCGACGTCGAACGGTTCATCGCGGATCTCGACAGCACCGCGGTGATCGAGCGTGTCGAGCGCGACCTCGCCAGTGCGGTCGCCAGCGGTGCGCACGCCACGCCGACGTTCTTCGTCGAGGGTCGTCGTCTGCGCGGCAGCTACGACGCCCGCACTGTCACCGCGGCGCTCGAAGCCAGTCGCCGCGGCCCACGAACTCAGGAAGTCCCGTCCTGAGCGGGACGAACTACAGGATAAGAACATGCCAAACAATTCTTTCGGTGAATCCTCTTGTACCGCTGCGGCCAGCGGCCTCGTGCAGGTGCGCGGGGCGCGCGAGAACAACCTCAAAGAGGTGGACGTTTCCATCCCGCGTAACGCGCTCGTGGTGTTCTCGGGAGTCTCCGGCTCCGGGAAGTCCTCGCTGGCCTTCGGCACCATCTATGCCGAGGCTCAGCGACGTTACTTCGAGTCGGTGGCCCCCTATGCGCGGCGATTGATCGACCAGGCCGGCGTGCCCGACGTCGATGCGATCGACGGCCTCCCGCCGGCGGTGGCGCTGCAGCAGCAGCGTGGCTCCAGCAACGCGCGTTCCTCCGTGGGCAGTGTGACCACCCTGTCCAGCCTGGTGCGGATGATGTATTCGCGCGCCGGCGCCTACCCAGCCAACCAGCCGATGCTGTACGCCGAGGATTTTTCGCCCAACACGCCGCAGGGAGCGTGCCCGACCTGCCACGGCCTGGGCCATGTGTACGAGGTGACCGAGGCCATCATGGTGCCCGATCCCTCCCTGAGCATCCGCGAGCGGGCGATCGCCTCCTGGCCCCCCGCCTGGCAAGGCCAGAACCTGCGCGACATCCTGGTCAGCATGGGCTACGACGTTGACCGACCGTGGAAGGACCTGCCGAAGAAGGATCGCGACTGGATTCTGTTCACCGAGGAAACACCGACGGTGCCGGTGTACGCCGGCTTCACGCCCGCCGAGACCCGCGCCGCGCTCAAGCGCAAGATGGAGCCGAGCTACATGGGCACCTTCACCGGTGCTCGCCGGTATGTGCTGCACACCTTTGCCAACACCCAGAGCGCGCTGATGAGAAAGCGCGTGTCCCGGTTCATGGAGGGCAAGCCGTGCCCCACCTGCCACGGCAAGCGGCTCAAGCCCGAGGCGTTGTCGGTCACCTTCGCCGGCGTGGACATCGGCGCGTTCATGCAGATGCCGCTGGACCAGTTGGCGGCCTTGCTCGAACCCATTGCCCAGGGTGATTTCCGCGCCCATGCAGCGGGGGCGGCTACGGACAAGGAAGCGACCCGGCGCGACCGTGCCCAACGCGCGGCCTCCGGTCGTGCCGTACACGCGGTATCGCCCGACGTGCGCCGCACCTCCGCGCTGTCGGAAGAAAAGCGCCTCGCCGCGCAGCGCCTGGCCGGTGGCGTGATGGCACGCCTGCGCCAACTGCGCGGGCTGGGCTTGGGCTACCTGACGCTGGACCGGGCCACGCCGACGCTTTCGGCTGGCGAGTTGCAACGCCTGCGGCTGGCTACGCAATTGAGTTCCCTGCTGTTCGGCGTCGTGTACGTGCTCGACGAGCCCTCGGCGGGGCTGCACCCCTCCGACAGCCAGGCCCTGTACGACGCACTCGATCGGCTGCGCGACGCAGGCAACTCGGTGTTCGTGGTGGAGCACGACCTGGAACTGATGCGCCGCGCGCAATGGCTAGTGGATGTCGGGCCGGATGCCGGGGAGCGTGGCGGCCGCGTGCTCTACAGTGGCGAGCCGGATGGCCTGCGCAAGATTGCCGAATCGCGCACCGCCCGTTACCTGTTCGACGAGATCCCCGCGCCGGGGAGCCGGGCACGCGAAGCGATCGGCTGGCTGGAGCTGCAGGGCGTCCACCGCCACAACCTGCATGGCGTGGACGCACGCATTCCGCTGGGCGTGCTGACGGCCGTCACCGGCATCTCCGGCTCGGGCAAGTCCAGCCTCGTCGCGCAGGCCCTGCCGGAGCTGGTGCTGCTGCACCTGGGCCACGAGCCGGAAGACGATGTAGCCGAAAGCGCCACCAGCGAAGGGCCGGCAGTGATCGAAGCGACCGGCGGCCATCTGGCGGGCGACGTGGACGCCGTACAGCGTCTGGTGCAGGTGGACCAGAAACCGATCGGGCGCACGCCGCGGTCGAACCTAGCCACCTACACGGGCCTGTTCGACCATGTGCGCAAGCTGTTCGCTGCCACGCCCGATGCGCGACGCCGCCGCTACGATGCCGGACGGTTCTCGTTCAACGTCGCCAAGGGGCGCTGCGAGACCTGCGAGGGCGAGGGCTTCGTCAGCGTGGAACTGCTGTTCATGCCCAGCGTGTACGCGCCGTGCCCGACGTGCCATGGCGCACGCTACAACGAGGCCACGCTGAAGGTGCAATGGAACGGGCGCAACATCGCCGAGGTGCTGCAGATGACCGTGGACGAAGCCAGCGAATTCTTCGCGGGTGAAGACGCTGTGGCAAGGCCACTGCAACTGCTGCGCGATATCGGACTGGGCTACCTGCGCCTGGGGCAACCGGCCACCGAGCTTTCCGGTGGCGAGGCGCAGCGTATCAAGCTGGCGACCGAGCTTCAGCGCAGCCAGCGCGGCCGAAGCCTGTACGTGCTCGACGAGCCGACTACCGGGCTGCATGCGTCGGACGCCGACCGGCTGCTGGTGCAGTTGCAGCGCCTGGTCGATGCCGGCAATACCGTAGTGATGATCGAACACGATATGCGCGCGGTGGCCCAGGCCGATTGGGTGATCGACGTGGGGCCTGGTGCAGGCGCTGCCGGCGGCAGCATCGTGGTGGCGGGCTCCCCTCAGCAGGTGGCCCGAACGTCTGGCAGCAGAACCGCTCCGTTCCTTGCACAGGAGTTGGCGCGGGCCGAGTAGCTCAGTTCGCCAAATGTTGCCAGTTTTCGCGGGGCATTGATCGTCGCCACACGACGGTGGCGATCAATGCCCGAATCGCGTCATCCTTCCTGAGTCAGAGCAAGATAGGGATTGTTGGGCGGTATTTCGGCGAGTGCCAAGGACCCATCTTCGAGGAGGTAGCCATGCAGTCGGCGGGACTTCCTCGGGCCCGTGACTTCACAGGTCCAAATGTTCAGGCCATTGGGCTGCTTTCGATGTAGCTGCAGCTTCTCGAAGCGCTTCTGCACCCACTGCCAATCCTGTTGACTCTCCTGCTTGGCGAGTGCGGCCACTTCGGGATGCTCCTGCGCATAGCGTTGGAACACACCCGGGCTGACCAGGTAGGCCGTGTCATTCACCGTATGCACGAGTGCCTTCGCGTCGTTGATGATGAGCCGTCGTGAGGCGATTCCCTGCTTCAGCCAAACCATGAACTGTTCCCCGGATGGCTTCGTTGCCGATGACCCAGGCGTAGGCGCGGGTGCAGGTGCAGGCGATGGAATGGACGTCGCGGCTGTTGCTGGCGCGGGGGTGTGGAGGAACTCCTCGGCATCCTGGCCAACGCCGGCCGACTCACCCAAGCCCACCATCGCGAGCAAATCCTCCATGACGTCGGGCACGGGCTGGGCTGCGGGCGGTGAAACGATGGTGGTGCTGTCGCCCTCCCAAATCGGAGGCTCTTGACCTCCCTGCGCTGGGTTCACCGAGACGGTAGGCGCGGGAGCCGACATGCTGGCGTCGTTTTCCGCGGGCGTCGCGTCGATCTCTACCGTGCCCGCGAAAGGTGCTGGTCGCTCGCCAGACTCCCAGATCAGCGCGGGAGCGAGACGCAACAGGGTGAACGAATGGGACCAGCCGGTCGTGCTGGTCACGGTCGCGCGCCAGACCGCCTTGCCGTCCGGTGTGGGCTGCAGCATGCCGTGGTCCTGCAGCACATTGAACACGGCGGTGTTGTTCGCAGGAATGCCATCGATCCCCTGAGACAGGAGGTGTGCGCGCAGTTTGTCCGAAACCGTCTTGCTCACCAGCCACAAACCATCCTCGGTGAGCCAGCCATCGGAGGCTTCCGGCTGGTTCAGCTTCAACTGTTCCTTGAGCAGGTAGCGCAACCCGTCCAGCAGCTTGCGTTGCAGTGCGTGCTTGGGCGCGGCCATGGCGCGCGCCGGATCGCCGCCCAGCTCCTGGGCCACCGACGCCCGGTCTGCTTGCACGACGAGTTCCCCCAGTACACCGGCATGTTCGTACTGACCGGCCAGCACATAGAGCAGCGGTGCCCAGAGAGCCGGATAGTCGCTGAGCCAGTCCAGGACGTGGCGGTCGAGCAGTTGGCGATAGAGCAAGCCTGTTGCGGCGCTGTGCAGGCGGTATTCGCGGTCGTCACGGTAGCGAAATCGGTACGCCTGGTGCAGCGGGCCATGCCACGGATGCCAAGTACTGCCGTCGGCCAGTTCGACGTGTAGATCGACGGCGATCTTGCCAATATCGTGGAGCAGCGCAGCATAGGCAACGGCGGCGGTCCAGGCTTCGGACTGGGCCGCCTGGTCTTCGGGACTGGCACCGATGGGCAGCAGATGGGACTGCCGCAGTTTCAGGCTGTAGGCGACGATCTCCAGGCCGTGGTCGAGCATGCCGCCCGGGTAGGCATGGTGATGCGCCTCGGAGGCCGGGAAGGCCTGGACCAGTTCGGCATAGCGTTCCAGGGGCGTGCGATACAGGGTGGCGAATTGCCTACGCGAGAGCGAGGTACGCTGCCAGATGTGCTCCAGCAGCTTCTGCCGGCGTGGGGTGGCCAGCAGCGATGCGGCCGACTCAGGACGCAGCAGCCCTTTCGGGAGGGCGGTGACGGGTGGTGGCGTCGGTGCGGCAGCGACCGGGGGCCGTTTTCGCTGGAACAGGGAAAGCATGTGGGTGTCCTGATGACGGGCCGACCGGGAGGCCTTTTGGCCTTTTCGAGGTAGGGCCTTTCCCCTTGCACCCCATTCCCTTGCCATTTCGGCCCTTTGGCCTTTAACCGTTTCGGTATAGCGAGGCCTGGGTTGCGGCTCCAGCGTCAATGTGGAACCCGCTCGAATGCATTGGACGGCGACCCGGCGCTGGCCTCTGCCTATGCTGTGGGAACGCTGCTTCCGCCAGGTAGGTTGTTCTCACTCAGGCGACTAAGTTGACAGACGCGACAAAGGCGACTAGAGTGAATCCTGTCCCAAACCTACTCGGGAGATGACCATGCCCACTGCCATTGAATTCATTGCCGACCGTCTGCCGCGCGTCACGGTGGAAGATGTACGCCGCTTCGCGGATACCGTCGAAATCCGGGATGCCACGGCTTTCGCGGCCGAGTTGCAGGCGTTCGTCCACGAGCGTGTGGAAGCGGTGACACTGCCCGCCAACTTGGAGGGGGAGACCGTTGGGCAGGCCCTTGCACGCAAGGCGGCCGCGCTGCGCGCCGACACGCGCTGGGCACCGAATGAAACCGACGTCCAGCGAGGCCGCGCCGTGCTGCTGGAAACCTTCAACCAGCCGCACAACCTGCCGCCCGCGGAGTTCGCCAAGCTGGCGGACAAGTCGCGCCAGCAGATCTACAAGGACATCCTCGCGCGTCGGCTGCTGGCGCTGAACGTGGGGCCGCGCGGTCAGAAGCTGCCCGACTGGCAGCTCGACCCGGTGAAACAGCAGTTGACCCAAACCGTGCTTCAGGAGGTCGAGGGTATCGATCACTGGACGATCTACCGCGCACTGTCCGAACCGCTCGAAGGCTTGGGTGGGCGCTCGCCGGTGGATGCGGTGACGCATGGCACGATCGATGACGTGGCCGAGGCCGTGTTCAACGTGCTGGGCGTCCAGGTGCATTGAAGCGAGATCGCCATGAGCCACGAGCTGCCTTCGTTCCTGATCGATGCCGGTGAACTGCTCCAGCATGTGAGCCGCGTCGTCTATCGGGGCAGCCCGCTGTACTATGGTCGCAGCAGCACGAATCGCTACGATGACCCGGCGGGGGCCTACGGCGTGCTCTACCTGGGGCGCGACCTGCCCACGGCGCTGATGGAGTCGGTGTTTCACAAGCACCAGTGGCTTGAAGACACGAAGCGCTCCATCGCCCTGAAGGAGGTCCACGCCCGGATGGTCCGCGCCGTGGGCGTGCTGGACGACGTGCTCCTGGCCGACCTCACGGCGCCGGGCGTCATGGCGGGCTACTTCGGCCTGAATCTGGAGCAGTTGGCGAGCCGCGACTACACGCACACGCAGCAGGTGTCCGCTCAGGTGCATGCGATGGTCGGCGACGACGGCCAGCCGCTGTTCGACGGGGTGCTCTATCCGTCGCGCAACAACTATCCCGCCGCGAGCATCGCCCTGTTCGAGCGTGCGGGAACGAAGGTCAGCGTTGTCGAGGACATCGACCTGGTTGACCATGTGGACTGGCCGCGTTTCGTTGCCACCTACCGCATCGGCGTGGAGCCCGACCCCGGCCCGGTGGAACCGGATGACGAAGCGTCCTGAAGCAGCAAGAAAACACATTGAAGCCCGAAACGGAATGAAGTGGAGCAAACAGGAATAGGCATTCCTCAGTAGCAGGAGACGACCATGAACACGACGACCCGCACCAGTACCGCAGAACGCCTCGGCCGTACCTTTGGCCGCGGATGGCGCGTCTATGCGCGTGGCGAACGGCGGGTATCGAATTGGTTGGTGGCCAAAGGGGTGCCTTCGGTTGGTGCCACAGTGCTGCTGTGGGTGGTCAAGCTGGCTGTGCTGGGCGCGCTGCTCTACGCCGCCTTCTGGTTCGCACTCGTGTTGCTGGGAGTCGTGGTGGCGGGATGGGCGGCGGCTGCCAATACATCGGAAGAAGACGAGTGGCCGTTCACCGACCTCACCGAACTGCGCAAGACACCCGGCTACGATCCCAATCTGTACAACGATACGTCGCACGAGTTGTACACCGACGACTGATCGGCACCGCGCTACTTCAGCTTACCTCCGGTAAGGGCCCCAGCGCCCTTACCGCCTGCTTGGCCGGCGCTCTTGCTGCCATCTGAAAGCCCCTGGATGACGTGCCCGGCCCGAATCCCAACCCAGGTAAGGCTCGCAAGCCAAAAGCCCGGCAAGACCAGGAACATCGTGCCCATGACGAACATCAGGAGCAGGTCGCCAAAGGCATTGTTCAACCCCACCAGCGGATCGAAGTTAGTGTGTGGCCGGTTCCAGCCGAAGCCCCACCCATAGAGCGCATCGAGGATGGTGCTGTCGATCCAGCGTGCGAGTTGGAACCAGAAATCGGTGAAGAACAGCGCGAATTGCACGACGCTGACGGTGACGACCGTCTTCAGGTCATAGGTTCCGACGACCAGTACGAGCGGGATGCAGATGACCAGTGCCATCTTGAGCAAGGCAAGCACCATGGGCAGCGCCTGGCGCACCACGTCCATGGCGGGAAATGCGGCAAGTGCCCCGACCGCCATTCCTACATCCCCCGTGGCCCGCGTCACGATGTTCGGCAGGGTCTTGTCGATCTGGCCGCCGTAGTCGGTATAGACCGAACCCTGGTTGAGCTTCTGCTGTCGCGGTGACGCGATGGTACGGACCACCGAATCGTCCACCTCGGTACGGCTCAGGAACCCGGCCCAGCCCGCCAAGCGATTCAACAGGCTGGGGTCCACCTGGCCCAGCAGCCGTGCCCGCAGGCCGTTGCTGCCATCGGCCCACCACTGCCTGCAGGTCGGGTAGCCGCCGCCACTGGCCACCTGCGCAAGCCCTGCGTCGCGGGTGTCGTCATAGGGCCATGACTCGCGCGCCGTGCTGGAACGGTAGCTGTCGTAGTAGCCGCCGGTATCCGTGAAAAACCTCGAACCGATCCAGGTCACGTCGTTCATTTGAGCGTCGTCCAGCTCCGGCCGCGCCATGAACAATTTAGCGCGTGCAGGTCCGTAGCAGTCGTGTGTGAAATCGGCCACTTCCTGAGCCAGAACCGGGTCATTGATGCGGGTAGCGTCGATCTCCATGCGCATCTGTCGCAGGTCTGTCCCGCACGGGATTGCCGCCACCGAGGCGCTGGTGACGGCGCGCGAGAGCGCGTGCATGAAGGCCCACCAGACCGGCACCTTGGCACTCTGGTTGTTGATGGTGCTGAAGGACTGGGACCAGCCGGTATCCGTGGGCTGCGGCACGTTGACCTGGCACTGGGCCGAGCGCGAGCTGTCGTACTGAATTGTGTTGAGGTCCACGTCGATGAAGGGGATGCCGGCGAACATCACCACCACGATGGCGACGAACACCCGGTTCTCGATGCGTGCGGCCGAGAGCACGCCCTTGTTGCCTTCGTCGGCACCTTCCGCACGGGCCTTAAGCCATTCCTGCACGATGATCGCCACGAAGGGCAGTGCGAATACCCCGCTGGATACCAGTACCGCCCAGATGCCGTTGTTGACGATCCAGGACACCAAGGTCAGGTAGTACTCCAGGTAGTCGGTTGTGAAAAGCGTCATGGCTCGGACCTCCCCTCAGCCCTGCATCAACAGGCTGGCTTCAAGCGCCACGATGGCAACGACGCCGGCGATCTCGCTGCGTACCAGGCGGCGCCGCGCTTGCGCGTCGTCCTCACGCGCAAGCAGCCGGCGACGCATCCAGACCCAGCCGTAGGCCGTCGCGCCATACAGGCACAGCCGCCAGACCAGGAAGTAGCCCGCTGCTGCCGCCAGCCAACGCTCCCAGCCCGCGACACTTCCGACGAGGTAGATGCCAACGATGTTGGCACCCACGGCGACGGCCGCGAGTACCATCGTCCACAGCAGCGCCTTCGCTGCGCGCCGGTTGAACAGCCAGCGCGGGCGCAGCCAGGCCGCACGCATCAGGCTCATGGCCGGCCTCCCGGATTGCCCTTCTGCAACTGATCGAGGCGGTCAGGCACCGGATCGCCTTCGTAGATGCCACGCGAGCCCGCCGCGCGCGTGCCGTGGCGCTGGATGATCGCCATGGGCGAGTTGTTCGCCAGCTCCCGGCGCAGCTCCAGCTCGGTCTTGAGGTTGCGAATCTCGCGATCGAGCGTGTCGCTCTCGTGGTTCACCGCCTCCACGGCGAGCTGGTTGGCCGCCACGTTGGGCTCCTTCTTGCCGGTCAGCAGCGTGCGTTGCAGCAGTAGCGCCTTCTCCAGCACCGACGCCAGCGCAACCTCGGACGCCAGGCGCTGCGACAGCAGGTGCTGGTCCGGTTCGTCGCGCAGTGCCTCGACCACGCCGCGCGTGATGGGCAGCGACGCGCTGCCGGCCTCCCGCAGGTTTTCGGGCGTCGTGTTCTTCGCCTTGGAGACCAGGTCCTGGAGCGCCTGCAGCTTGGCGTCGTACTCCTCCTGGATCAGGGGCGTCAGCCCGACGCCGGGCACCGTCTCCGTCTTGGTGCAGGCGTCGCAGGTGCGCTGCTCCTTCTCGCCGAGCACCCGTGTTGCCCACTCGATGGCCGCCTGCGGCGTGGTCCAGGTTTGGCACGACAGGCTCGTGCAACTGGCCGGAGCGATTGCCGACGTGTCGGTCACCCCGCGGCCATTGACCAGGTTGTAGCCCGCGCGGGTGACGTCACCGACCACCTTGATCGCGGGCTGACCGGAGCCGCCGGCATTGCTTCCCCCGACCCAGGGCACGCCATCGTTGCCACGGCGCGTCTCGGCCTGCTCGATGGCCGAGACGGCATCCGTGCTCGAAACAGCGTCACGCAGCGCCAACCCCTCTGCCATCTGGCTCCAGCCGAGTTGGCCGCCAGCCGTTTCGGCCATCTTTTCGGCCATGGCGCGGCACGTCAGCTTCGAGCGGTCGAAATCCAGCCGCGCTTGCAGAACGCCGTTGGTGAGCAGGTTGTAGAGGCCTGGATCTGCACGCTGGATGATCAACGCCGGCAGGGACGCCACAGCACTCGTAGCACTCTGGATCACCGAGGACATGATCTGCTGAAAGCCATTGGTGACACCGTTGAGTTGATTCTTCAACGTGGTCTGGATGCTCATGTCGCCGCAGATCAGATTGCTGTTCCAGCCGACACCCACGCCGAGCGAGCGCATGCCGGCTGCGCGGCCCATCGAAACGGCGCTGCCGCCGCCGATGGAGTACATGACGTCATCGCCGATGACGTTGCCGCTGGTCTGGTAGCCCAGTTGGCCCCAGGCCACGCCGCTTGCCAGAACCAACGCGCCGGTAAGCGCCAAACAGATCCTCTTGCCACGAGCCGGTGGGGAGAACTGCATAGAGTCGGAACGCTTCATCGCGGCACCTCAAAGGAAATCAACGCTGCCAAGGAACACCTGTCCACGGCGTTCGCAGCAGGCATACGGCCGCCACAGCGCCCAGGCGTAGTCGCCTTGCTGGGCCTGAGTCAGGAAGCCGGTGCGTGGGAAAACCGTGCAGGACGAGGACAGGACGGGCGTGAGTTCCTGCCACTTGCCAGTCGAGGCATCACCCTCCATCAGCGCGCTGGCGGGCCAGTAGCCATCGCGGGCATTGGCAAGCAGCGGCTGGTACACGTGCAACTGCCCGCGGCGCGTGACGACATCGCCCGCACGCTGGGCCACCACGGCTCCCGATTTGTGGTCGTCGGTCTGGTGCAGGAAGCCGCCGCGGGGATACACGTTGCCCCAAAGGTTCATCGTGGTGCGTGCGCCGACCTCGCGCATGCCGGGAATCAATGCCTCCGGGTAGGCCATCTCGGGCACGTTGTAGCGCCAGGCAAGCGTGTCCAAGGTGCTGAGCAGATACGGCATGAATGCCGTTCCCGCGCCCTCGCAGAAGTAGCCCGAGGACGAAACAAACTGGTTGAACACCTCGACGCCGGGATGGCCGATCACGTCGGCGTTCTTGAATTTCGCGAGATTGTTTTCGTGATCCTCGTTCGTCGTTCCATCGCCGCCCGCTTGGGCGGACGGGTTGGCCGTACTCATCGCCCGGACTTCGACCCACGGGTTCTCGCCCGTGTTGCTGTAGCTGGAGACGACCGCATCGGGGATGTAGTGGCGCACCTTGACAGAGGTGCGCACCGTGCAGCCTCCCCAGGTGCAGTAGAGCCAGTAGCAGATACCCACCACCCGGTACTCCAAGCAATCGGGCGAGGCCACCGAGGCAACGATGGCGGTGGTGTTCAAGGCGTAGCTACCCGTGGCGCTGAGCAGCAGCAAGGAAGCCACGCCAGCCCGCATGCGGCGCATAAGGTCGAATGGCCTCGTCATGGCTGGGTCCTCCGACGCTGCTCGATGCGCGCGACAGCGCGGGCCACATCCGGCTCGCCATAGACCACGTAGCGCTGATCCACCACGACAGCCGGGATGCTGGTGATGCCCAGGCTCCATGCGTCGGTGACGCCCTGGTATGCGGAAGCGATGCGGCGCTGTAGGTCGGCGCCGCCTTGGTTCAGCCGACGCTTGACGGTGGCCGCCGCCTGTTCGGGGGCGGCGGGCAGTTCCGCAGAAAGCTCCGCTTCAATCCGGCGGGCTTCGTCCAGCTCGATCAGCCGCTCGCCGCCCATGGTCTTGACCGGGTGGTGGCTGTCGGTGACGACCAGTACGTCGGCTGCGAAGGTGACGGGGCTGAACACGGCCAGGGACGCCGGCAGCGCCACGACGAGACCAAGGGTTCGCCAGCCCGACGCGAACGTGGAAAAGGATGCCGGCATGTCGCGTGCCCCGAAAGTTGATCAGGGCCATAGTCAAACGCGAACCCGATGCCACCCCAACAAACAATGCGCATCGCGGGCTGCCCGCATACCTGCTTGTCCCGGGCCATAAAAAAACGGAGGCCGAAGCCTCCGCGAGGATCAATGAAGCAATGCGACCGTTACAGCAGGCCTGACTCCGCAAAGGAGAACGGGGAACCTTGGCCTACGATGATGTGATCCAGTACCCGTACATCGATGAGCGCCAGCGCGGCCTGCAGTTGCTGGGTCAGCACACGATCCGCGCTCGACGGCTCGGAGATGCCCGAGGGGTGCTGG
>NZ_JBICCO010000084.1:0-29748 GCF_043119405.1 Achromobacter sp. 413638 | reverse complement strand
TGACGGCGGGCGTGGCGGCGGGCGTGGCGGCGGGCAGCGGCGTGTCGTCGAAGCTGCGCTTGGGTGTCAGCGCAGGCGCGGCCGGCGCCGGCGTCTGCGCGCGCGAACCGGTGGCCGAGGCGGGCTGGGCCTGCGCGGCGCCGGCGGCGGCGGTCAGCGCGGCGGCCAGCAGGATCTGGGGAAAGGCATCGATTCGAAAACGAATGGAGCGCAAGGACATGGCATTCCTAAAAATCGGACTCAGCCGCGATCGTACCGCGTGCCGATGATGAAATCTAACCGCCGGTGGCCTGTCCGGCGGCAGCCGCCGCCGGCCTGGGAGGAGGCCGGCGCAGCACGCGCCGGCACAGCGCCAGCGCCACCAGGCTGAACAGCGCGAAACTGGCCGACTGACCCAGCACCACGCCCTCGGGTCCGCCCAGGCGGGCGCCCAGCCAGACCAGCGGCAAGGTGCCCACGGTGGCGCGCAGCCAGCTGATGGCGGTGGAGTAGCCGGCGTGGCCCAGATTGTTGAATACCGCCACGGCCACGAAGAAAAAGCTGTTCAGCACCCAGATGAAACTGGCGTAGCGACAGAAGAACACCACCAGATCGCGGCCTGGGCCGGTGACCTTGAACAGGTCCGCGATGAACGGGGCCAGCAGCGCCAGCAGCACGGCCATGCCCAGGCCGTAGGCCAGCGCCAGCCTCGCGGTCAGCCGGGCCGTCTCGCGGATGCGGTCCCAGTTGCCCGCGCCCAGGTTCTGCCCCAGGATCGGCCCGATGGCGCCGGGCAGCACGAAGAACATCGAATAGGCCAGTTGCAGCACCCGGTCCATGACCGTGGCGCCGGCCATCACGCTGGAGCCAAAGCCGGCATAGGTGGACGCGGCGAAGATCACCGCCGCCGGCGTGGCCAGGCCAGTCAGGGCGGCGGGCGCGGCGATCCTGCCGATCGCGGCCAGCGCCGGCCGCAGCTCTCCACGGGTCGGCCAGCGCACCAGCCGGTGGCGTCCGAACACCAGCCAGCCGCCCAGCAGCATGGTGGCCAGGCGTCCCACGGCGCCGGCCCAGGCCACGCCCTGCAGGCCACCCTTGAAAACGAAGATCACCAGCGGATCCAGCAGCGCGACGGTCGCGGTGCCGGCCAGCAGCACCCACATGGACTGGCGGCCCCGGCCATGGGCGCGCAGCAGGTTGGACAGCATCATGCCGATCCCGCCAGCCACCATGAACGGTGTGGAAATGAAGACGAAAGACAGCAGATGGCCGCGCACCCTCGGCTCCAGGCCGACGGCGGCGGCATACGGACCGATGAACGCCAGATACAGCACCCCCGCCACGGCCGTGGCCGCCGTCATCAGGATGAGCGAGGCGCCGCCCAGGCGGCGCGCGCCCTGCCCGTCGCCAGCCCCCAGCGCGCGCGACACCATGGCCGCGCCGCCCACGGTGACGCCAATGCTGACCGACATCACCGTGAACAGCGTCATCGACCCCAGCCCCACGGCGGCCAGGATCGCTTCCTCGCCCAGCGTGCCCAGGTACAGCAAGGACAGGAATTCGACCGCGAACACGGCCAGCAGGCTGGCCCAGCCGGTCAGCACCATTTCGACCACATGCCCGCGCAGCGGGCCGTGGACGAAGCGCGCCTGCAGCGGCGCGGCCAGAGTCTGGGCCTGGCTTGCGTCGGACAAGGCTCAGCGCCGCACGGGCTTGGCCCGCAACTGTTCCAGGCGTTCGATCGCGGCCGGATAGCCCTGGGCGGCGGCGGCCTCGTACCAGCGCAGCGCCTCCTTGCGATCGCTCTGTTCCATGATCAGGCCCATGGTGTACTGCGCGTCGACATTGCCGCGTCTGGCCTCTTCCAGCCAGGCGCGGTTGACGGCGGCGTCGTGCTGGGGAGATTCGCCATAAATATGGACGTTCTCGCCCTGGACCTGGCCGCGCAGCGACGGCGCGCGGGTGTCGAAGAGCTGGAGCCAGAACCAGGTCACGCCCAGCACGAACAACAGGAACAGCACGGCGCAGAAGGTCAGTCGTTTTACGGTCATGGGCACATCGAAGAAAATGGAAGACAGCTGGCGGCCCGCGCAGGCGTCGCGCGCCACCCCGGCCGCGTTCATCTGGGTCCGGCCGGCGCGAACCAGTATTGCGACACGCGGCTGTCGTTGCTGTACCAGGGTAGCAGCATGCCGATGCTGTCGGACTCGCGCCTGACGGTCAGCAGCAAGCCGCCGCCTTCCGGCCGCAGCATCGCCACATGGCGGCGCACGCCCTGGGACTCATGCTGGCGCCAGTCTTCGCGCGCGCTGATCCACAGACGGCCCTGCGCGCAACCCGAGGCCAGCATGATCTGCTGGCGCGCCGGATCGACCAGGTCGCCGGCGGGCGACGCGGCACCCGGCAGCCGGCCCTCCAGCTTGCCGCCGCGTCCGTCCCGCAGCAGCGCCCGCCAGGCCTGGGCGTCGGACGCGAAGGTCACCGACGCGCCGGGCGCGGGGTTCCAGGCGCGGGAATCGCCCCCGCCCATGCCGGGCAGGTACAGCGTCCACGCCAGGAAGCGGCCCAGGTCGTCCAGCGATGCGTCGCGCTCGCCGGTCCTGAACTCACCCTGGATGCGATACGGTCCCGTCAGGTCCGGGCATTGCGCCGGTTCGGACGGCGCCGTCGCCAGGCGCGGCTCGCGAAAGCCGGGCCAATCGACGGGCACCCCGTCCAACCGCGACGAACCACAGGCGGCCAGCGTGACGGCCAGCGCGGCGCCGGCCGTCATGCGACGCGCGATTCTCGACGCTTCCCGCCTGGACATCATGGTTGCTCCCGCTGGCGCCGCCCGCGGCGGCTCATGGCGACGAACTATATCCGAATCGCCGGCGCGCGTTGCCAAGCGCCCCGGCACGGAGAATAATCGGCGCAGGTCCGGGCCGCCCCGCGACGCGCGGCGCGGACGGGTCCGCGCCCTTGGCCGTCATCCCATACCGGATATGATCGCGGCCTTGCCTGCCGCCAACGGCGCGCACATCCCCACGCCTTACCCGAAGACCGGAGCCCCTATGTACGACTGGCTGAACGCCCTGCCCAAAGCGGAACTGCACATGCACCTGGAGGGGTCGCTGGAACCCGAGCTGCTGTTCAGCCTGGCGCAACGCAACGGCGTGGCGCTGCCCTGGCCCGACGTCGAATCGCTGCGCCAGGCCTATAACTACAACAATCTGCAGGAATTCCTGGACCTCTACTATCGCGGCGCCGACGTGCTGCGCACCGAGCAGGACTTCTACGACCTGACCTGGGCCTACCTGTTGAAGTGCCAAGAGCAGAACGTGGTGCACACCGAGCCCTTCTTCGATCCGCAGACGCATACCGACCGAGGCGTGCCCTTCGAGACCGTGCTCAACGGCATCAGCCAGGCGCTGGAAGACGGCCGCAAGCAGCTGGGCGTGAGCAGCGGCCTGATCCTGAGCTTCCTGCGCCACCTGCCCGAGGAAGCCGCCATGCGCACGCTGGAACAGGCCCTGCCCTACCGCGACGCCTTCATCGCGGTTGGCCTGGACAGCAGCGAGAAGGGCTTTCCGCCACGGCTGTTCCAGCGCGTGTTCGACCGCGCCCGCGCCGAAGGCCTGCCGGCCGTGGCCCACGCCGGCGAGGAAGGTCCGCCCGAGTACATCTGGGAAGCGCTGGACCTGCTCAAGGTGCGGCGCATCGACCACGGCGTGCGCGCGGCCGAAGACCCGCGCCTGATCGCCCGCCTGATCGATGAACAGATCCCGCTGACCGTCTGTCCGCTGTCGAACACCCGCCTGCGCGTGTTCCAGCACATGCGCGACCACAACATCCTGTCGCTGCTGGACGCGGGCGTGAAGGTCACGGTCAACTCCGACGACCCGGCCTATTTCGGCGGCTACGTCAACGAAAACTTCCACGCGCTGTACGAGCACCTGGGCATGTCGCGGGAACAGGCGCAGGCGCTGGCCGACAACAGCATGGCTGCAAAGATATAGGCCCACCCCCGAGCGCTACGCGCTTCCCCCTCAAGGGGGCGCCGCGGCGGACCGGAGGGATGGACCCACCCCCGAGCGCTACGCGCTCCCCCCTCAAGGGGGCGCCGCTGCGGACCGGCAAAGCCGACTCCGCGCGGCCCCGCTCGCGGTGATGTGCCGCTAGGGGCGACTTTTGTAAAGTGAATAGGTGTGGATTCGCGGGGGTGCAAGCTTCTGTTCAGGTTGTTGAGAATTATTATCAAATTAATTGACCGCCGGTCAGTCGGAAAATAGAATGGGGCTTCCGCAACCCGCAGCACGCTTTCCGCCATGCACGCTTCCCGCCGCCACGCCCTGCTCGTCGCCGTCAATCTCGGCAGCTTCGTCGCCACCCTGGACATCAGCATCGTCAACGTCGCCTTGCCCGCGATGCAGGCGGCGTTGCGCACCGACATGGCCGGGCTGCAATGGGTGGTGGACGCCTACGCGCTGTGCCTGTCGGCCTTCATCCTGTCGGCGGGGCCGCTGGGGGACCGCTATGGGCGCAAGCGTTCCTGGCTGGCCGGCGTGCTGTTGTTCGTCGCCGGCTCGGCCATGTGCGGGCTGGCCGGCAGCCTGCCCATGCTGCTGGCGGGGCGCGCCGTGCAGGGCGTGGCCGGCGCGCTGTTGATACCGGGCGCGCTGTCGCTGCTGACGCAGGCCTTCCCGGATCCGCGCGAGCGGGCCCAGGCCATCGGCATCTGGGCCTCCAGCAACGCCACCGCGCTGATCGCCGGCCCGGTGCTGGGCGGCGTGCTGGTGGCGCACTTCAGCTGGCAGAGCATATTCCTCATCAACCTGCCGCTGGGCGCGCTGGCGGTGGCGCTGGGCATGTGGAGCATCCGCGAAAGCGCCCATCCCGAACACGCCGCGTTCGATCCGCTGGGCCAGGCCCTGAGCGTGGTCTGGCTGGGTGCGCTGGCCTACGGCCTGATCGCCGCGGGCGAGCATGGCTGGGACTCGCGTCCGGCCGGCCTCGCGCTGGCGCTGGCGGCGGCCGGCCTGGCGGCCTTCGTGACCGTGGAACTGCGCGCGCGGCGGCCGGTGCTGCCGCTGGGCCTGTTCCGCGACCGCGGCTACGCAGTGACCAACTTCGCATCCTTCGTGCTGGGCTTCTCCGGCTACAGCAGCCTGTTCTTCTTCTCGCTCTACCTGCAACAGGTGCAGGGCCTGTCGCCGCTGGCCGCCGGTTCGCAGCTGGCGCCGCAATTCATCGCCTCCGGCATCGCGTCCACCGTGTTCGGCAAACTCAATCCGCGCTTCGGCCTGCCCCGGCTGATGATCGCCGGCTACGCGCTGATCGGCGCGGCCATGCTGGGCATGACCGGCCTGGACGCGCATACGCCCTACGCGCTCACCTGCGCGCTGATGGTGCTGCTGGGCGTGGGCTCCGGGCTGGCGCTGCCCGCCACCAGCATGGCCGTGATGGCCACCGTGCCGCGCGAACGTTCCGGCATGGCCTCGGCCACCATGAACGCGCTGCGCCAGAGCGGCATGACCATCGGCATCGCGCTGCTCGGCGCGCTGATGAGCGCCCGCGCGGTGGATGCGCTCAACGGCGCGCTCGCGCGCCAGGGACTGCCCGATGCGCTGGCGCTGGCGCGCGCCGCCGTGCTGCGCCACGAACTGCCCTTGGCGGCGGGCGACGCGCGCGCCCTGCTGGCCGACGCGCTCGCCGGCGGCTTCAGCCTCGCGATGGCGGTGGCGGGCGCGGCCTCGCTGGCGGCCGCCGCCATGCTCGCGCTGGCGGCTCGCGGCGAGAAGCCGGCGCTGCGCGCGGCCTGAAACCGCGCCGCCGCGCCTCGGCGAAAAACCCGGCTTGCCGGCACGGCCGGCGCCTGATCGCGCACAGAGATTTCAAGGCCCGGAATTTAAGACCCCCTCTTCTTAAGCATCGGTAACAACGCGCTACGACGCGTCGCCGCTCCGGTAAGCTCGGCGGCCAATAACACGTTAACGGGCACACGTTGACGACAACAAGCGCAACCCGCAGACCGACAAAGAGGAGACCTTCATGCGCCACCGCAACATCCTGTTCCGCCTTGCCCCGCTGGCCCTGGCCGCGCACCTGGCCTGGTCCGGCCCGGCCGCCGCGCAAGGCGCGCCCGGCACCCAGGGGCCGCTGACGCCCGCGCCCGATGCGGCGCTGGCCGCGCAGATCGACCAGCGCGCCAAGGCCATCGAGGACAAGCTCATCGCCTGGCGCCGCGACATCCACCAGCATCCGGAACTGGGCAACCAGGAAACGCGCACCGCCAAGCTGGTGGCCGACCATCTGCGCGCGCTGGGCATGGAGGTGAAGACCGGCGTGGCCGTGACCGGCGTGGTCGCCGTGCTCAAGGGCGGCAAGCCCGGTCCGGTGGTGGCGCTGCGCGCCGACATGGACGCGCTGCCGGTGAAGGAACAGGTGGACCTGCCCTTCGCGTCCCAGGCCAAGGGCACCTACCTGGGCAAGGAAGTGGACGTGATGCACGCCTGCGGCCACGACACGCACACCGCCATCCTGATGGCCACGGCCGAGGTGCTGGCCGGCATGAAGGACGAGCTGCCCGGCAGCGTGAAGTTCATCTTCCAGCCCGCCGAGGAAAGCCCCGCCGACTTCGAGCCCGACGGCAAGAAGATCTGGGGCGCCAAGATGATGGTGCAGGAAGGCGTGATGGAAAATCCCAAGGTCGACGCCATCTTCGGCCTGCACGCCTCCAGCGCCTATCCGGCCGGCTGGCTGGCCTGGCGCAGCGGCCCGGCGATGTCCGCCGCCGACCAGTTCTGGATCGACGTCACCGGCAAGCAGACGCACGGCGCGCGCCCCTGGTCCGGCATCGATCCCATCGTGGTCAGCTCGCAGATCATCCTGGGCCTGCAGACCATTCCCAGCCGCCAGATCAACAGCATGCTGGAGCCGGCCGTCATCACCGTGGGCGCGATCCACGGCGGCAATCGCATGAACATCGTGCCCGACAACGTCGCCATGACCGGCACCATCCGCACCTACGACGAAGGCATGAAGAAGGACATCCACCAGCGCATCGCGCGCACCGCCGACATGATCGCGCAAAGCGCCGGCGCCAAGGCCGACGTGCGCGTGGTGGAGCTGTACAACGCCACCGTCAACCCGCCGGCCCTGACCGAGAAGATGGGCCCCACGCTGCGCCGCGTGGCCGGCGAAGGCAACTACGGCCTGCAGCCCAAATCCACCGCGTCGGAGGACTTCTCGTTCTACCAGCAGAAGGTGCCGGGCCTGTTCTTCTACCTGGGCGTCACGCCCAAGGGCACCGACGTGGACAAGGCCGCGTCCAACCACTCGCCGCGCTTCTACGTGGATGAGTCCGGCCTGATCAACGGCGTGCGCGCGCTGTCGAACCTGACCGTCGACTACATGCTGCAGGCGCGCCAGGGCAGTTGACGCCGCGCCCGGCCGCCGGTCCGCCCGGCGGCCCCGCGTCCTTGCGGGCATGCGCAAGGACGCGCGCCTTATGCCCGCGCGCGCATACGCTCATGCCCGCGACATAAGCATACGGCGACAAATTCTTTGTCTGCCCGGCGGCGCTTTCCTACAGTACGGCCCTTTGCCCCCCAAGGGCCGCCACGCAGGAAATCCGCATGCCCATCTCCCGACGCCGCTTCATGATCGCCAGCGCGCTCGCGCTGCCCCTGGCGCGTCCGCGCATCGGACGCGCCGCCACGGCGGCCTGGCCCGCGCGCCCGCTGCGACTGGTCGTCACGTTCCCGCCCGGCGGCGCCAGCGACATCGCCGCGCGGTTGATCGCGCCCGCGCTGGCCGAGCGGCTGGGCCAGCCCGTGGTCATCGAGAACAAGCCCGGCGCCGGCTCGACCATCGGCGCCGCGCTGGTGGCGCAGGCGCCCGCCGACGGCTACACGCTGCTCATGTCGAACTCGGCGCCGCTGTCGATCTCGCCCGCGCTGATGCCCGGCCACGGCTACGACGCGCTGGCCAGCTTCGATCACCTGGCCTATATCGGCGCGGTGCCCACCGCCTTCGTCATCCATCCGTCCGTGCCCGTCGCCACGTTGGCCGAGCTGACCGCCTGGATCAAGGCCCAGGACCAGCCGGTGCAGTTCGGCAGCGGCGGCCTGGCCTCGGTCGGCCAGATCGTCGGCGAACTCTATGCGCGCGCCACCGGCGCGCCGCTGCAGCACATCCCGTACAAGGGCTCGGGCGCGATGCGCAACGACCTGCTGGGCGGACAGATCCGCTTCGCCGTGGACGCGCTGCCGCAGAACCTGCCCTATCTGCGCTCCGGCCAGCTGCGGCTGCTGGCCGTCACCACCGAGCGGCGCGTGCCGCAGGCGCCAGACATACCCGCCGTGGGCGAGCTGGGCCTGCCGGGGCTGGTGGCCGAGAACTTCATCGGCCTGTCCGGCCCGGCGGGCCTGCCCGACGCGGTGCGCCAGCGGCTGCACGCCGAGTTGACGGCCGTGCTGCGCGAGCCGGCCTTGCGCGAAAAACTGGAGGGCCAGGGCTTCGTGCTTGCCGACAAGTCCCCCGCCGAATTCACCGACTTCGTGCGCCGCCAGGCCCAGGCCTGGGAACCCGTGGTGCGCGCCACCGGAGCCAGCCTGTGAGCGCCCGCCGCGTGCTGGCGCTGTTCGGCCATGCGGGCCGAGGCGGCTTCAACGAAGCCGCGGTCGAGGGCGCGCGCCGCGCCGAGCGCGCCGGCCAGCCGCTGCGGATCGAATGGATCGCAGATACCGATCCGCAGGCTCGCGCCGCGCGCATCGCCGCGCTGTGCGAACCGGGGCTGGACCTGCTGATCGCACATGGCGGCCAGGGCGATGCGCCCGTGGCCGAGGTGGCGCCGCGCTTTCCGCGCACGCAGTTCGCCGTCACCCAGGGCAGCCTGACCGCGCCCAACGTCGCGTCCTACGAAATCCTGCAGGAACACAGCGCCTTCCTGGCCGGCGTGCTGGCCGGCCTGCGCGCGGCTGACGGTCGCGCGGCTCACCTGTCCGGCGAACGCGTGCGCCCCGGCCTGAAGGGGCGCGCCGCGTATGCCGACGGCGTGCGCCGCGCCAGCGGCCGCGATCCGCTCACCGGTTTCTGCGGCAACCAGCATGATCCCGAGCGGGCGCACGAATGGGCCCGGGCGCTTGCCGCGCGCGACGCGCGCGTGGTCTTCGCCATGATGGACGGCGGCCGCGATGGCGTGTCGCGCGCCTGCCGAGAAACCGGCATCTGGCAGATCGGCAACGTGATCGACTGGGTGGCGCGCGATCCCCGGGTCTATCTTGCGTCCGCGCTGGCCGACTCCGGCCTGTGCGTGGAGCGGGCGGCGGCCGACCATGCCGCCGGCCGGCTGGCGGTCGGCGCCGTCACCCGCTACGGCCTGGAGCAAGCGGCCTCGCTGCGCCTGGCGCTGGGCGCCGGCGTCACGGCGGAAGAACGCCGCGCCCTGGACGACTGGTCGGGCAGGCTGGCCGGCGGCCTGGAGATCGACGGCGGCTACACCGGCGCCGAGTTCACGCCCTAGTGTGCAGACGCAGCGCGGCGTTGGCCGGCTCCGACCACCACCGCGCCACCAGCCAGCCGGCCGCGCAGGACGCCGCCAAATAGACCGCCAGCAACGCGACCCGCGCGTCGCCCGACGCCAGCGCCGGCGGCGCCCAACCCCGGATCAGGCCCAGAACCACCAGATGGAACAGGTAGATCTCGTAGCTGAGCCGACCACAGGCGGCCAGCGCGCGCAAGGGCCGGGCATGCGCCCTTGACGCCGTGGCCCCGCCCAGCAGCAGCAAGGCCGTGCCGAACGCCATCGCGGTCGTGCCCAGCACATTGCTCTGGCCGATGGGCCAGGCCAGGTACAGCCCCGCCATGGCCGCGCCGATGATCGCGCGCACGGCCGGACGTCCAAGGACGGCGAACCGGCCGCGCCGCGCCAGCACGGCAGCGCAGCAGCCCATGGCGATGGCGTCGAAGCAGGCCGCATAGCCATACAGATACGCCCCGGCCTCGCCCTGGCTAGCCAGGCGGTACAGCGGCCCCGCGACGATGAGCCCAGCCGCCAGCGCGGCCAGCGCCCAGCCCCTGCGCAGCGCCAGGCAGGCCAGCGGGAATAACAGGTAGAACGCCATCTCGACAGACAGCGACCACAGCACGCCCAGCGGATAGTTGATCCAGCCATGCTGAACGATCAGCACGTTCACCCAGGCCGTCAGCGCGGCGGCATTGACCGTCCACAGCGACACGGCCGCGTCCGCCCGGTTGCCGAAGATCTGCGCGCCGGCCAGGGCCAGCGCATCGACCGTCAGCAAGGCCAGCAGCAGGCAGGGCAGGATGCGCGCCGCCCGCAGGGTGTAGAACGCCCCAGGCCGGATGCGATCCAGCCCGCCCCATCTGTCCAGCGCGTTGCGCGTGATCAGGAAGCCCGACACCACGAAGAACATCGTCACGCCATAGTTGCCGTTGCGCGCGAGCGCGTGCAGGAACGGCCAGCCCAGCAACGCGGCCAGCCCCGTGTCCTTCAACGAATAGGGAATGTTGAAGTGATGCAGCAGCACCAGCAGGATGGACACGCCGCGCAGCATGTCGATCCGCGCATCGCGCGCGTGAGCGATCATCGCGGCCTCAGCGCTGTCCGGCCGCGCCCAGCCAGCCCGGCAACCCGGCCAGCAGTTGCTCGCGCGCGCGCATGCCGGCGTTCGGCCTCGCCGCCTTCTCGTCCTGGATCAGCCGGGCGAAGACCAGCTCGCGACCGTTCTTGCGGGCCCAGCCCACATACCAACCATAGGCGTGTTCGCGGTCGTAATCACCGAAGCTGCCCGGCGATCCCGTGCCCGTCTTGCCATGGATCTTCCAGCCATCCGCATCGACCCCTGCGTCGAACAGGATCTCCGCCATGTCATAGGCCTGCGGCTTGACCGGCAGCTGCCGCCTGGCCAGCCTGCGCAGGAAATCGAGCTGTTCCAGCGGCGAGATCCGCAGCGACGATACGTGCCAGGCGCCCCGCGTGCCATTGTTCTTTCCCGGGTGGCCCGACACATCCTGGTTGCCGTAGCCAAACGCGGTCGTGTATTGCTGCAGGCGCGCCAGGCCCAGCTTCTCGCCGATCTGCTGCGAATACCAGAAAACGGAGTACTTGATCCAGTGCGTCGGATCGACAGGCTTGCACCAGTCGTCGCCGCCCCAGTCCGGGTAGCTCGGCTGGTAATCCCAGACCGGCGCATGCGCGTCCTGCAGAATGCCGGCGTCGTAGCCCATCAGGGCGATGGCGAGCTTGAAGGTCGACGCCGGCGTATAGCGGGCCGCGCAGGCGTCCTGCGTGCCGTCCTGGAACACGATGCGTCCGTCCGCGACGTCGGCCACGACGGTGCAGAGCATGCGGGCCTGCGCGGGCAGGCAAAGGGCGGAAAGAGACAGCGCGGCGGCGAGCGCGCGCAAGGGGCTGCGTGTAGGCATGGTGAATGAAGCGTGGTTGGAAATTCTTCAGGGCAGCCCTGCGGGGCGCGGCCGGCGGTTCAGGCGGGCAATGCCCGCCCGTTCAGCAGCACCAGCGTGAGTTCGCGGCCCCCGGCCTGCACCCGCATGGCCAGGCAACGTCCGGCCTCGGCCGACGTCGCGGTCTTGGACAGGCGGATGTCCCAGCCCTGCCGTCCGACCAGCGGATTGGTGTTGCGGTACTGAATCGCGCCGGCATCCATGCCCACGGACTCGTCCAGCGACGTGGTGTCCAGCGCGATCTGCGGATAGGCCGTGGCGGCGCTCACGATCCTGCCGATATCGGCAGCGCTGGCGCGATTGGACGGCGAGATCCCCATGGCGTCCTCGAAGCGGGCGTGTTCCAGCCCCAACGCGGCGACCTTGCGCCGCAGGGCCCGCGCGAAGGCCGCCTCGCCGCCCGGATAGCTGCGCGCCAGCGCGTGCGCGGCGCGATTGTCCGACGACATCAAGGCCAGCTTCAGCATGGTGTCCAACGGGGCGACCGCCCCCACCGGCAACTGCCACGCCCCGCCCCGCGCCGCCTCGGCGTCGCGCTCGTCGATGCGGACCGGCTGAGACAGGTCGGGCGCCGCGTCCAGCAGCACCATCGCCGTCATCAGCTTGGTCAGCGAGGCGATGGGCACAGCCTCGTTCTCGGCCACCCCGACCAGCGTGTCGCCCGAACGCGCGTCCAGCACCAGCACATGCGACGCGCCGCTGGACTGGATCAGGGCGTCGATGCCCGGCAATTGCGCCAGCGCCCGGCGGGCCGCGTCGGCGCGGCCGTCGTCCGCCGGACCGGCCTGGACCCCGGCGCCGGCGATCGCCACGGCCAGCATGGCGGCCAGCGCCGGCATGGCCACGGCGCGGCGCGCCGGCAGGCTGTCGGGCCGGGTCAGGCGGCGTATGCGGTCCAGCAGATCGCCGTCGCGCGCGGCCGGCGCCACCGGCGCGGGCGCGGCGTCGGCATCCTGGCTCAAGGCGTTCAAGGCAAGCGCCAACCGGCGCGGTTGACCGATAAGCGCGGCGGCCATGTCGTCCGCGATGCGTTCGCGCTCGATGCGGATGCGCCGCGACAGCCACCAGACCGTGGGATGAAAGAACAACAGGATCTCGGCCGCGAACTGCAGCAGGTTCACCAGATAATCGTGCCGGCGAACATGGGCCAGCTCATGGGCCAGCAAGGCCTCCAGCAGGTCCGGCGGCATGCCGGTGACCAGGTTCGCCGGCACCAGCAGCACCGGCTTGAACCAGCCGGCCGTCATCGGCGTGCAAAGCCCCCGCACGAGACGCAGGCCCACCTCTCGCCGCAGGCGCATGCGGCGCGCCAGGCCGGCGACGCGGGCTTGCCAGGCCGCGTCCGTCCAGGGCTGGCTGGCGCGCAGCAGGCGCCGCAGCCACGCCATGCCGGCCCAGACGCGCAAGGCGGCCAGCGCCGCGCCGCCCAGCCAGGCCATGGCGCACCACAGCGGCCACGTTCCGGACCAGAGCGGCGACGCGGCGTCCGCCAGCCCCGCCGCCGGCAACGCGCGATAGGCATGCGCCACATCGGCGGCGAACATCGCCACGCACAGCAGCAGCCCGGCGCAGCACAGCGCGTAGCGCAGCCGCGCATCCCGCGGCCGGGTCAGCGACAGCAGCGCGGCCATGGCGCAATGGATGCCCAAGGCTTGCCAGAGAAACGCCGGCAAGGCCGTGCCCAGCGCCCAGGCGCCGCCCAGCAGCAGCCCGCTCACCGCTTGTCCCCGCGCGGCTCGTCCTTGCTTTCCTCGCGCAGCAGCGCCTCGATCTCGGCCCGGTCGCGCTTGCTCACATGCCCTTCACGCAGGGCGGCCAGCACCAGCGCCTTGCCGGATCCGGCGAAGGCCTTGCGGATCAGATCCTTCAGCAAGCCGCCCTGCGTGGCCTTCTGGCTCTGCGCGGCAGCATAGACATGCGAACGCTCGCTCTCGTCGCGCGTCAGCAGGCCCTTGGTATGCATGATCTGCATCTGCCTGAGCACGTTGGCATGGCTCAGGTCCTCGCGTTCCGCCGCCATGTGGGCGTGGACCTGCTTGACCGTGGCGGGCCCGGTTTCCCAGATGGCCTGCAATACGTCGAGTTCGGCGCTGGTGGGTTTGGCGGGGGGAGGCGACTTGGCGGGCATTGCGAGGGTCCGGGGAAAGCGGGGCTTTGATCTAGAAAATTTTTTCTAGAATAACTTTTCTAGAAAAGATTGTCTATGTCGAAACAGACTGTGCACTTCATCACAATGCGCAAGATCCGGCATCCGTCCGCCAGCGCGCGGGGATAATATGCGGCTCCGATAGAATTCCCCTATACGAGAAAAGGACGAACAGCAATGAGCGGCAAGACCCGGGTAGGCATCATTTTCGGCGGCAAGTCGGCGGAGCATGAGGTGTCGCTGCAATCGGCCAGGAACATCGTCGACGCGCTGGACAAGGAACGCTACGAAGCCGTGCTGATCGGCATCGACAAACAGGGTCAGTGGCACGTCAACGACGCTTCGAACTATCTGCTGCATGCCGAGGATCCCACCCTCATCGCGCTGAACCGAAGCAACGTCGAGGTCGCGCTGGTGCCCGGCAAGCAGGAACGCCAGCTGGTGGGCGCCGGCGGCGCGGCGCCGGCCTTGGGCCAGATCGATGTGATCTTCCCCATCGTGCACGGCACGCTGGGCGAGGACGGCTCGTTGCAGGGCATGCTGCGCCTGGCCAATCTGCCTTTCGTCGGCTCGGACGTGCTGGGCTCGGCGCTGTGCATGGACAAGGCCATGACCAAGCGCGTGCTGCAGGCCGCCGGCCTGGCCGTGGCGCCGTTCGAATCCTATACCCGCGCCACCGCCGCGCGCGCCCGCTACGCCGAGCTGGCCGCCCGTCTCGGCCCGGTGCTGTTCGTCAAGCCGGCCAACATGGGATCCTCCGTGGGCGTGAGCAAGGTGCGCAACGAGGCCGAGTTCACGCAGGCCATGGCGTTGGCGCTGCAGTTCGACCACAAGGTGCTGGTGGAACAGGCCATCGTCGGCCGCGAGATCGAATGCGCCGTGCTGGGCAACGACGACCCGCAGGCCAGCGTGTGCGGCGAGATCGTGCTGCGCGATGAGTTCTATTCCTACGACACCAAGTACATCGACGAGGATGGCGCCGCCGTGGTGGTGCCGGCGGACATCAGCGCACAAGCCAGCGAGACGATCCGTGGCGTGGCGCTGGACGCCTTCCGCGCGCTGGAATGCGCGGGCCTGGCGCGGGTCGACGTGTTCCTGACGTCGGACGGCCAGGTCATCGTCAACGAGGTCAACACCCTGCCCGGCTTCACCCGCATCAGCATGTACCCCAAGCTGTGGCAGGCCAGCGGCATGAGCTACCCGGAACTGGTCACGCGGCTGATCGAGCTGGCGCGCGAGCGGCATGCGCGCGACGCCATGCTGAAGACCTCGATCCGCTGAAGCCGGCGCGACTGGCGTCCGGGGCGGCCCAAGCCGCCCTGGACGCCGCCCCTCAAGCCGCGCCGCCCTGTTGCGGCGCGCGCGCCGCGAAGGCCTCGTGATAGGCCACGTCGCCGCTGGCCGGCCGCGTGTAGACCAAGGCCATGAAGTACTCGGGCGGCACGCCCGGGTAGCGCAGGTCCGGTCGCGTCTCGAAGCCGAAGCGGCGGTAGTACGCCGGATCCCCCATCACCACGCAACCCGCCGCGCCCAGCGCCCGCAGCCGCGCCAGGCCCTCGCGGATCAGCGCCGCGCCCACGCCCCTGCCCTGCATGCCGGGCAGCACGGCCACCGGGCCCAGCCCGTACCAGTCCGCCGAACCATCGCCGATCGTCACCGGCGAGAACGCCGCGTGCCCCACCTGGCGGCCGTCTTCATGCGCCACCAGCGACAGGGTCAACGCGCCCGCGCGGCGCAGCGCGTCATTGATGTAGCCCTCGGTCTGCTCGCTGTGAGGATGGTCCGCGAAAGCGGCTTGCGTCAGCGCGAAGATCGCGTCGATGTCGGCGGGGGTTTCGGGAAGAATGCGCATGTGAGCCTCCAGTAAAGCGAAAAGCGAGTTTACGCGGCGATCCGCCTTGACCCTCGCCGGCGCGCTCGCTACATTTTGAGGCCGGCCGCGACTGCGTCCGCGCCCCACCCACACAGAACGCCCGCAGGATCCTCATGAACAGCTACCGCGTCGGCATCGCCGGCTTCGGCGCCATCGGCCAGTCCGTGGCGCAATCCCTGAACGCCGGCCTGCCCGGCCTGAGCCTGGCGGCCGTGGCCGTGCGCGATCCCCAGGCCCCGCCCGCCTTCGACTGGCGCGAGCCGCCGCGTTTCAGCACCCTGGCCGACCTGCACGCGCATTGCGACGTGGTGGTGGAGTGCGCGCCGGCCGCCGTGTTCCGCGAGCTGGCCGAGCCCGTGCTGCGGGCCGGCAAGAAGCTGGTGGTGCTGAGCTCGGGCGCGCTGCTGCGCCACGCCTACCTGATCGAACTGGCGCGCCAGCACGGCGCCCAGATCATCGTGCCGTCCGGCGCCATCCTGGGACTGGACGCGATCACCGCCGCCGCCGAAGGCGAAATCCATTCGGTCACGATGATCACGCGCAAGCCCGTGCGCGGCCTGCTGGGCGCCCCCTATCTGGCGGACAACAACATCGACCTGACCGGCATCACCGAGCCGCGCCTGGTGTTCCGCGGCTCGCCGCGAGAGGCCGCCGTCGGTTTCCCGGCCAACCTGAACGTGGCGGTCAGCGTGTCGCTGGCCGGCATCGGCCCGGACCGGACCACGCTGGAAATCTGGGCCGACCCGGCGCTGGAACGCAACATCCACCGCGTCGAGGTGGACTCGGACTCGGCCTCGTTCTCGATGGAAATCCAGAACATCCCCTCGGCCAATCCCAAGACTGGCCGCATCACCGCGCAAAGCGTCATCGCCGCGCTGCGCAAGCTGACCGGGCCGCTGCGCGTGGGCACCTGAATCCGGGCGGCGCCCGGCACGCGCCGCCGCGGCACGCGACACCGACTGGACGCCGGCGCGCCAGCCGCGCTCGCGCCCCGCTCGTTTGCACCAGAGAAGAAAATGATCATCGGCATAGACCTGGGCACGACCAACAGCCTCGCGGCCATCTGGCAGGACGGCGCCTCGCGCCTGGTGCCCAATGCGCTGGGAACATATCTCACGCCCTCTTGCGTCAGCCTGGACCAAGACGGCTCGCTGCTCGTGGGCCAGGCCGCGCGCGAACGCCTGCAAACCCATCCGGACCGCTCCGCCGCCCTGTTCAAGCGCCATATGGGCAGCGACAAGCCGTTCCGGCTTGGCGACCGCGATTTCCGGGCCGAGGAACTGTCCTCGCTGGTGCTGCGCGCGCTGAAGGCCGACGCCGAAGCGCTGCTGGGCGCGCCGGTGCTCGAAGCCGTCATCAGCGTACCCGCGTATTTCTCCGACTCCCAGCGCCAGGCCACGCGCATCGCGGGCGAACTGGCCGGCCTGAAGGTGGAGCGCCTGATCAACGAACCCACCGCCGCCGCGCTGGCCTACGGCCTGCACCAGCAGCAGGATGAAACCCAATTCCTGGTGTTCGACCTGGGCGGCGGCACCTTCGACGTGTCGGTGCTGGAGCTGTTCGAGGGCGTGATGGAAGTGCGCGCCACGGCTGGCGACAACTTCCTGGGCGGCGAGGACTTCGTCGCCGAGATCGTCAAGCAGTTCCTGCAACGCGCCGAGGTGCCGGCCCAGGCCCGCGACGATCCCCGCTTCATGCAACAACTGCTGGCGCAGGCGGAAATCGCCAAGATCAAGTTGTCGCAGCAGGCCGAATCGCGCCTGCGAGTCGCGTGGCGGGACACGGAGTACGCGCTCGACCTGACCCAGGACCGGCTGGCCAACTGGAGCGAGCCGCTGCTGGCCCGTCTGCGCGCGCCCGTCGAACGCGCCTTGCGCGACGCGCGCATCCGCAGCGCCGACATCGCCACCGTGGTCCTGGCCGGCGGCGCCACGCGCATGCCGCTGGTGCGCCAGCTCGTGACCCGCATGTTCGGCCGCTTTCCCAACATCGAGATGAACCCCGATGAAGTGGTGGCGGCAGGCGCGGCCGTCATGGCAGGGCTGAAGATGAAGGACCAGGCGCTGGACGAAGTGGTCATGACGGACGTATGTCCCTACACGCTGGGTGTCGAAGTCACGCGCACCCTGCCGTCGGGCCAGCGCGTCGACGGACACTTTTCTCCGATCATCGAACGCAACAGCGTCGTGCCGATCAGTCGCGAGGAAACCTACTCGCCCGTGGACGACAACCAGCCCGAAGTGGAGTTGAACATCTACCAGGGTGAATCCCGCCTGGTGCGCGACAACATCCTGCTGGGAACGCTCAAGATGCCGCTGTCGCGCCGGCCGCGCGCCGAGTCGTCGTTTCAGGTCCGCTTCACCTACGACGTCAACGGCCTGCTGGAAGTCGAGGCCGGCATGCCCGGATCACGCCAGCGCCAGCGCATCGTGATCCAGAACGCCGACAAGCAGATGAGCGACGCCGAGGTCCGACGCCGGCTGGAAGAACTGGCCTCGCTCAAGATCCATCCGCGCGAGCAGACCGCGAACCGCACGCTGCTGGCGCGCGCCGAGCGGGTCTATCAGGTATTGCGGGGCGACGAGCGGCACCATCTGGCCAATGAAATCCTGCTGTTCGAGCAAGTGCTTGAGCAGCAGGACGCACGCCTCATTCCGCCCGCGCGAGCCCGGCTGATGCAAGAGATCGACGCATTGGAACGGTACAGCGTGTTCGATCGCGCCTACGATCCCGGCTACAGCGAATAGCCGCATGCCTGACGCACTGTTCTCGACGCTGGGCATCTCGCCCACCACCGACCAGAAAGCCATCCGCCGCGCGTATGCCGCGCTGCTCAAGCGCACGGACCAGGCCGGCGACCCGGAAGGTTTCGCCGCACTGCGCGAAGCCTACGAGCGCGCACGCGCCTGGGCCGAATGGCAGCGCGAG
Organism: Achromobacter sp. 413638; assembly: GCF_043119405.1. Lineage (NCBI taxonomy): Bacteria > Pseudomonadati > Pseudomonadota > Betaproteobacteria > Burkholderiales > Alcaligenaceae > Achromobacter > Achromobacter sp. 413638. The sequence goes on along the minus strand of NZ_JBICCO010000084.1, from coordinate 11,353 downwards.
CAAGACGACGACGCGCCGGAACCCGGCCCCTCGCCGATGGAAACGGAAACAGCCGCGGCACCGCCCAGCCTGGATCCCGCGTCGGCCCAGGACGAATCACGCCCCACCGACACACCTCTTGCTGGCGAGGCCGCTCCCGCCTGGACGGTGTCCGAACCCGCGCCCGGCCCCACACCCGAACAACAGGCCGAAGGCGTGATCCACTGGACGCGCACGCTGATGCAGGCGGCCGCCGACCAACACACTACGCTGTTGGGAAAGGCGATGCTGGACGAGCGCCTGTCACGCCTGGATGCCGTCGAGCAACTGTCCGCCAGCCTGGCGCAGTCCATCCGGGACCAGCCGGACCGGCAACTGGCGCTGTTCGAGGCGGCGACCCGCCACTTCGGCTGGAACGAGGTAGGTCAGCCGTTTCCCGACGACTGGAACCTGTCTCTCTGGTTCCAGCGCATTCAGGATCAGATGGAATTCCTGGCCCGCCTGCCGCCGGAACAGTATCCCGCCATGCAAGCCGCGCTGCGCGCGGCGCGGCGGTGGCGCAAGCCCATGTTCTGGCAAGCCATCAAGCACGGCGACAGCCTGGAGACGTTGTGCCGTGAAGCCCCGGACCTCGCCGTGCTCGACATCGGCGCCGGGGCCGCGACGGCTTGGCGCGGCGCGGCGGCGCGCTGGCTCCGAGGGCGGTGGCTGCTCGCCTGGATGTCGATGCATCGGATCAAGGTCTGGGTCGCCATCGTCTGCGTGCTCGCGCTGATCTACATGTATCACGACGCGCATCGTCCATTGACCTATCCGCAGGTCGCGCCATTGCGTTCCGTGAAGATGGACGGGCACGTCACCGTCAAGTCCCTGACCATGAAGTCCTACGCCGAGCATTGCGTCAGCGGTCCGCTCGCCGACCTGGGCTGGTGCACCGTGCTCGGCGTACCCCCTGGCCGGTGGCCCGACGATCTGCCAGACGCGCTGGTCTTCGCGAAATATCCCGATCCGATTTATCCCACGGGGGAATGGCGCAACGGCATCGGCGGCGTTGTCTACATGCGCGTGCTGCTGGACGAAAAAGGCGTGGTGCGGCATGCGGTCATCCTGTCGCCCGATCCCAACCGCGCGCTGAACATCACTGCGCTCGCGGCCGCGGACCAGCTCCGCATGCAGCCCGTCGAACGCGACGGCAAGCCATCGTTCAGCCAAGCCGTACTGGTGTTCCGGTACATCCCTGATTCGCCATCGAGCCGGCAACGTTGACGGCCACGGCCGCTGGCGTATCCGCCGGACGGCATGCTAGGCCGCCTCGCGCCGTGGCGTTTCCTCCATCGGCCCCACCGACCACCTGCCCGTCCCATCCAGCTCCAGCCGGTGGCTATGGAACGCATCCAGCGTTCCTCGATGCCCCACGCTGACCAGCATCGCCTCGGGCAGGTCCGCGCGCAGACGGCGATACAGCGCATGCTCCAGCCCCTCGTCGGTCGCCGAAGTGGCCTCGTCCAGGAACACGATGGCGGGCCGGTTGTACAGCACCCGCGCGAACGCCAGGCGCTGCTGCTCGCCGATGGACAGCACGCGCGACCAGTCGGCGGCTTCGCCCAGGCGCGGCGCCAGATGGCCCAGATTCACGCGCTCCAGCGCGTCGGCCAGGCGCGCATCATCCTGCGGGCCGGCAAGACCCGGATACGCCACCGCCCCGCGCAGCTCGCCCAGCGGCAGATAGGGCCGCTGCGACAGGAACAGCGCCCGCGCGCCCAGCGGCCGGCGCAGCCGGCCTTGCGCACAGGGCCACAAGCCGGCCAGCGCGCGCAGCAGCGTGGTCTTGCCGCTGCCGGACGGCCCCTTGATCAGCAGCGCCTGCCCCGGCAGAAGACGCAGGTCCAGGTCGCTGACCATGGGCCTGCCGTCAGGTCGCTGCACGCTCAGGCCATCCAGCGCCAGCTCGCCGTGGTCCTCGGCGGTCACGGCCGGCAAGGCGCGCGCGGCCTCGTTGGCATCCAGGAAGCCGCTCAAGCGGTCCAGCGTGGCGCGGTACTGGGCGAAGGTGTCGTATGAGGTGCGGAAGAAGGACAGCGCGTCCTGCACCTGCCCGAAGGCCTGCGAGGTCTGCATCATGTCGCCCAGCTTGATCGCGCCGGAAAAAAAGCGCGGCGCCTGCAGCAGGAAGGGAAACACCACCGCCACCTGGCTCACGGCCAGGTTGAAGCCGTCGAACTTCAAGCCCCGGTAGACGCGCGCCCACAGATTGGCCACATAGGCCAGGAAGCGCTCGCGCAGCGTGGCGCGCTCCACGCCCTCGCCCTGGTAGAACGCCACGTTCTCGGCGTTCTCGCGCAGCCGCACCAACGCATAGCGGAAGTTGGCGGTCAGGCGCTCGGACAGGAAACTCAGCCGGATCAGCGGACGACCGATGCGGAACGCGAACACGGTGGCGATGACGACGTACAGATAGACCATGAACACCATGGCGCGCGGGATTTCCACGCCCGCCACAGCCAGCGCCCCCGACAGGCCCCACAGGATGGCGGTGAACTCCACCAGCGAGACCACCGCGCTCAGGGCGCCGATGGCCAGCGTGCGGGTGCCGGCGACGAACAGCCCGATGTCCTGCTCGATGCGCTGGTCGGGGTTGTCGACGGGCTGGTCCAGGAAATGGCCGCGATAGTAGGCGCGGCCGTCCAGCCAGTCATGCGTCAGGCGCTCGTTGAGCCACACGCGCCAATGGATGTCGAAAGCCTGGCCGGCATAGCTGTCGACCAGCGTGCGCAGCACATGCACGGTGGCCAGCACGCCGAAGATGGCGAGGAAATGCCAGAAGGCCGTCTGGTCCAGCGCCTGCAGCGCGCTGTAGAAACCGTTGTACCAATAGGAAAACAGCACCGTCATGCGCACGGCGAACATGGCCAGGAACAGCAGCAGCGCGACGGTCAGCAGCGGCCGCCAGCTGCGCCGCGGCGTCAGGTAGGGCCAGGCCAGCCGCCAGAACTTGCGGCCCCAGCCGGTGAAACGCGCCAGCAAGGTGGCGGACACGGCCAGCGCCACGGCCGTGATGAAAAAGGCGCGCAACAGCCACCATGCGCTTTGCGCGAGCTGGTCGTTCCAGTTCAGGTCCATCGCTTGGAAACCTTGTGCGAGATTTCCAAGTTAGACGGGGCGCGCGAGCCGAGTTCCGATGCGCTCCGCCGCCTTAAGCCTGGCTTAAGTCTGCGCCGCGCCGGCGGGCCGCAAATCCAGGTTGGCGAACAGATCAGCCAGCGTCGGCACCGAGCGCGCGGGCCAGATCGCGCTCAGGTCGAAACTGGGCAGCGACTGCCCGTCGCGCACTTCGCAAAAGCGCACGCCGCTGAAATCCATCGACCGGATCCAGCTGGGCAGCAGCGCCACGCCGCAGCCGCCGGCCACGCAGGACAGCACGGTCAGCGTGCGGTTGGCCTCCTGCGCCACATGGGCGTCGTGGCCCGCCTTGCGCAGGGCGTCGAGGATATCCGCATAGAACGAAGGCAGCTGCGCCTGCGGATACATCACCAGGCCGGCCTGCGCGATGCGCGCCAGCGAGGTCTGTCCGTCCGGGTCCAATTCGAACTCGTCGGGCACCGCGGCCACCAGCCGCTCGCGCAGCAGCTGGCGTTCGCGCATGCGCCCGCCCACCGCCACCGGCGTGTGCATCAGGCCGATGTCGATGCCGCCGTCCTGCAAGGCCTGGGCCTGCTCGGCATTGCTCATCTCGCGCAGCACCACCTTCACGCCCGGCGCCTGCCGCCGTAGTTCGCGCAGCGCGCGCGGCAGCGTGTCGAACAGCGCCGAGGTCACCAGCCCCACCGTCAGCTGGCCGGCGCTGCCGCGCGCGATCTCGCGGGCGCGCTGCTCGGCGGCGTCGATGCGGGCCACGCTGACGCGCGCGTCCTCGACGATGGCCAGCGCCGCCGGCGTGGGCGCGGCGCCCAGGCGCGAACGCTCGAACAGGCGCACGCCCAGGTCCTTTTCCATGCGGCCCAACGCCTGGCTCAGCGCGGGCTGCGCGATGCCCAGCCACTCGGCGGCGCGGCTGACGCTGCCATGGTCCATCACCGCCAGGAAATAACGCAGATGCCGGGTTTCCATATCAATCCGGTATGAATAAAACATTTTCTAACAATAGAAAACTATACCCTTCCTTCCTAGAATTCCGCCATACGGAAAACAGGCGCCCGCCCCAGGCCAGCGCCACCCCGCTGGAGACCCGCTTGCAAGGCCCCGCCATCGACACTCACGCGCACGTCTTTCGCCAAGGACTGGCGCTGGCCGACACGCGCCGGCACACGCCGGACTACGACGCGACGCTGACGCAATACCTGGCCTTGCTGGACGCGCACGGCGTGGCGCGCGGCGTGCTGGTGCAGCCCAGCTTCCTGGGCACCGACAACAGCCATCTGGTCGCGGCGCTGCGCGCCGCCGCCGGCCGGCTGCGCGGGGTCGCCGTGGTGTCGCCCGACATCGCGGCGGCGGATCTGCTGGCGCTGGCCGAGGCCGGCGTGGCCGGCATCCGGCTCAACCTGATCGGCCTGCCCCTGCCCGCGCTGGACCAGCCCGCCTGGCAGGAATTGCTGGCGCACGTCAACACGCTGGGCTGGCATGTGGAAGTGCATCTGCAGGCGAGCCGCCTGCCCGCTATCATGCCGGCCCTGCTGGCCGCCGGCTGCCGCGTGGTCATCGACCACTTCGGCCGCCCGGACCCGGCCCTGGGCATCGCCGACCCCGGCTTCGCCTATCTGCTGCGCCAGGCCGACAGCGGCCAGGTCTGGGTCAAGCTGGCGGCGCCCTATCGCAACTGGCCGGCGCCGGACTGTGCGCGGGCCGGCCGTGAAGCCGCCCGGCTGCTGCTGGACGCCTACACGCCCGACCGGCTCATGTGGGGCAGCGACTGGCCCCATACCGAGCATCGCCACCTGGCGTCCTACACCGCGGCGACGCAGTGGCTGGACGCCTGGATCGACGATGCCGCGGCGCGGCAAGCAGTGCTTGCCGATACCCCGCTGCGGTTGTTTCAATTCACTGGAGAAGCACCATGACCCCTCTGTTCAAACGCGTCGCCCGCCGCGGCGCCCTGCTGCTGGCCGCCGGACTGCTGGCCGGCGGCGCCGGCGCGGCCTCGGCCGCCTACCCCGAGCGCGCGATCACGCTGGTGGTCACCTATCCGCCCGGCGGCACGGTCGACGTCGTTGCCCGCCTGATCGGCCCCAAGCTGGCCGCCGAGCTGGGCCAGCCCGTGGTGATCGAGAACCGTGGCGGCGCGGGCGGCATGATCGGCGGCGCAGTCGTCGCCAAGGCCCAGCCCGACGGCTACACGCTGATGCTGGACGCCTCGAACCACGCGCAGAACCCCGCGCTGCACTCGCGCATGCAGTTCGACACGCTGAGCGCCTTCGCGCCGGTGTCGCTGCTGCTGCGCGTGCCCAACGTGCTGGTCGTGACGCCTTCGTATGAAGTCAAGACCGTGGCCGACCTGATCACGCTCGGCCAGCCGGATCAAAAGAGCCATGTCTACTTCGCCTCGGCCGGTCCCGGCTCGGCCCAGCACCTGGCCGGCGAGCTGTTCAACCTGCTCGCCAAGACCCAGCTGCAGCACGTGGCCTACAAGGGCGGCGGCCCGGCCATGATCGACGTCATGTCCGGCCAGGTGCCGGTCATGTTCGCCAGCATGGGCTCGGCCTGGCAGCACGTGAAGAACGGCAAGCTGCGCGCCGTCGCGCTGGGCGGCTCGACCCGCTCGCCGGCCGCCCCGGACCTGCCCACCATCGCCGAATCCGGCGTGCCCGGCTACGAGACCTATGAATGGAACGCCGTGTTCGCGCCGGCCGGCACGCCGCCCGAGGTCGTCACGCAGCTGTCGCAGGCGCTGGCCAAGGTGCTGAAGGACCCGGCCATCGCCGAACAGCTGGCCGGCATCGGCGCCGAGCCCATCGGCTCCACGCCCGCCGAACTGGACGCCTTCCGCCGCGCCGAGATCGAGAAATGGCAGCGCGTGGTCAAGGAAGCCAATCTGAAGCTGGACTGAAGTCTGGATTGAATACGGCCGGGCCGAGACAGGCCCGGCTCCCGGTTTGCCGGTTTGCGGCGCTCTTCGGAGCGCCGTTTTTTTTGCGCCGTCGCGGCCGGATCCTTATGCGCCGGGTTCGGATTCACAGTACCGGCCTGCCGCCTGCTTCATCGCAGGGGCGTCCGCGCCGGCCGGGGCGCTCGCCAGACCGACCATGAAATACCGGCCATCGACGGCGTCGTCCTTGCCGATCAGGTAGAGCGTGTCCGACCCGCCGCCCTGGGACTGCGCCCGCGCGCACCAGGCCCGGCCGATGCCGCGCTGCTGCTCGCGCAACAGGCGCAGGCCTTCGGCGGAGGCGCCGGTTTTCAGATGAACGTCGAAATCCGCCATGGCCTTGGCATCCAATGAAAACCCGGCATGGAAATAGTTCGTGTCGACCCGCGTATACAAGACAATCTGTCGCGCCGACGCGGGCAGGAACACCGGAAACCAGGTGTAGCTGCCCTGCCCTTCGGCCCGCATCGCATCATAGGACTCGAAGCGCCGCTCCTGGCCGTCGTCGAATCGCGCAACCAGCGAGACGCCCGCCAGCACGACGACCAAGGCGACGAGCGCGCGGATCCTCGCCGGCATGGAATTCAGGAATCGCATCAGGTCCTTTCCTTGTGTTGCGCGGCCGCATCTTCCGGTGCCGCGCGCCCTCATTGCCCGCACGCCCGCCAGGACGCCCGGCCTGGCCCATGCCCGGCGACAAGCTTTTATCACAACGCGCGGGCAAGCACGCGGCAACCCGCTTTCGCGCCATTGCCCGAAGGCGCGAAAGCCGGCGCCGGCCCCCGTCCGACAAGCGCCGGCAGCATTCTTCTCCGGGTTTGCCTGGATGAGATAAAACATCAGAAACCTTGCAGAATATTGCATACCGCGCATCCAGTTCCGGCCGGCGTGGCCCGGGACGCGACGCCATGCCTGAGCATCTTCATTCCTACACCGCTGCACCAAACCGGCATAAAAAAGATGACACCAAAGAGCAATGCGCCCGTCCCCTTCCGGCCCGAGGCCGGCCTGCCCGCGACCGACCCGGCCGCCTCCCAAGCCATGCTGGACAGCCTGAGCGATCCCTTCATCTGGCTCGATCCGGAATGGCGCGTGCGCTATCTGAACCCGGCCGCGGCGCGCCTGCTGCGGCGCGGCCTGGCCGAACTGGCCGGCCACAACGTCTGGGACAGCTATCCCGACCTGGCCGGCTCGGGCTACCACGACGCCTGCCGCGCCGTCGCCGCCACCGGCCAGCCGGCGGCCCATACCGGCTACTACGCGCCGCTGGCGTCCTGGTTCGAGGCGCGCGCCTTTCCGGCGCGTGACGGCATCGTCCTGGTGCTGCGCGATGTGTCGCACGTGCACGCCAAGATCTCGCAGCTGCGCTACCAGGCCACGCACGATTACCTGACCGGCCTGCCCAACCGCCGCCAGCTCATGGACACGCTGTCCGGCGCCATCGCGGAGGCCGCCGCCGGCCTGGGCCGCCAGCGCACGCTGCTGGCAGTGCTGTTCCTGGACCTGGACCGCTTCAAGGAAGTCAACGACACCTTCGGCCACGCCGAGGGCGACGCGCTGCTGCGCGACGTGGCCGAGCGGCTGCGCCGCTTCCAGACCCCGTCCATCTTCTGCGCGCGCGCCGGCGGCGACGAGTTCGCGCTGGTATTGCGCGACACCACCGAACGCGCCGCCGAGGCGCTGGCCAACTCCCTGCTGAACCTGCTGTCCATGCCGCACCAGATCCACGGCCGCCCGGTATCGCTGGGCGCGAGCATCGGCATCGCCACCATGAATTCGCCGGCCGATTCCGCCGACGTGCTGCTGGCCTACGCCGACGCGGCCATGTACGCGGCCAAGGCCGCCGGCCGCTCCCAGGTGCGCGTCTACCGCCACGAACTGAGTCCCGGCTTGCAGGAGCGCAACGCGCTGCGCGGCGACATCCAGGCCGCGCTGGACGGCAACCAGTTCGAGCTGCATTTCCAGCCCCAGGTCGACATGCGCAACGGCGCCATCTGCGGCGCCGAGGCGCTGCTGCGCTGGCGCCATCCGTCGCGCGGCCTGCTCGGACCGGCCTCGTTCCTGGACGTGCTGCTGGACTCGCCTCAGGAACTGGCGCTGACCGAGTGGGTGGTCGACACCACCTGCTGGCACCTGAGCGAATGGCTGACCATCGGGCTGCCCATCCCCAAGGTCTGCCTGAACCTGTCGGCCCGGCAGCTGCTGGCGCCGAACCTGGCGGCCACGCTGGTGCGCCTGTGCCAGTCGCACGGCGTGCCGCCCGAGCGGCTGGAGGTCGAGATCACCGAGCACACGCTGATGGGCGACGTGGACCAGGCCACGGCCGCGCTGCGCGAACTGCGCCAGGCCGGGATCAGCGCGTCGCTGGACGACTTCGGGTCGGGCCAGGCCAGCATGGCCTATCTGATGCAGGCGCCGATCAGCACGCTCAAGATCGACAAGTCCTTCGTCTGGGCGCTGGGCGCGGTGCCCACGGCCACCGCCGTGATCCGGGGCATCGTCCGGCTGGCTCATTCGCTGGGCATGCGCACGCTGGCCGAAGGCGTGGAGACCGAGGCGCAGCGCCAGATGCTGCAGGACGAGGGCTGCGACGCGATGCAGGGCTATCTGTTCAGCCGCCCCCTGCCCCCGGCCGCCTTCGCCGCGATGATCGCCGCCGCGACCGCCGGCGACATTCCGGACAGGGATGAGCGCGACGAAGGCGGCTTTTCGCCGCCCTGACGCAGCGTGCAGCGGTGCCCTCGCGCGGCGCCGCGAGGCGACTATTTCTTCGGCGACACCTGCTCGCCGGATGCCACGCAGGCCTTGATGTCGACCTTGGCGTTGTTCACCAGCACATCGAGCCTGCTCTGTTTTTCCTCGGCGCTGAGCGCCTGGGTTTCCATGATTCCTTTCGCATCGGGGACGGCCAGCAGGCCCTTGTACAGCGCGATCACCGCCGCCGGATTGATCGGCGGCGGCGACAACTGTCCGAGCTGGCTGCGGACCAGGAACAGGACGTCGTCGGCGCCTTGCTGCGCGGCATTGGCGACGTCCCTGCTCCGCGGATCGGTTCCGTCGGCCGCCACTCCCAGCAGTTCGGCCTGTCCGGCGAACCCCGTCGCCGTGGTGATGATGCAGGATACCTTGCGCGCGCCATCGTTGTAGATATTGCGCTGCGCCGCCAGGTCGTAGCGCGAGCCCATCAACCCGGACACGGTGGCGATGCCCGCGCCGGACGCCGCCGTCGCCACATTGCTCACGATGCCTCCGACCGCGCCGACGACAGCGCCGACCATGACGCCGTCGCCAGTCTGATAGAGCGCCTTCTGCGCCCGGTCGGCCTGATTCTGGTAGGCCGCGCGCTGCTCATAGAGTTTGGACACCGTCCTGGGCAGATCCGAGATGGCGACCACCCGCTCGGGCTTCTTGGCTGCGCCATCTTTCGCGGGCTCTTCCGGCAAGGTTTCGCGCATGACGAACGGAGATGAGGTCTTGGTATCGCTGGCCGCATCGAACACCGGATACATGGGCGGCACGGCGGCGCAGCCGCCCAGGCCTGCGAGGCCGACGGCAAGAACGGTTCTTTTCATTTTTCGTCCTATCGAGCAGGAAACAGCCAAAAGGGGAAACTGCCGGAAGTCACGCGCCTGCGCATCGCCGAGGGACGGGCGGCAGCCTGCCGCGCCGGATGGCGGCGCGCGCGATGGCATGGATTTCCCCTCCCAGGGAAGATGGCCTGTCTCGCCTCCCGCCACCGATTGCCGCGGCGGGTCCCGGACGCGGAATTATTGAGGAATCGTCGCCCAGGCGGCCACATCATCGACAAGCGCCCGGCAATAGTCAAGTGAACCTTGCATGCACAATCCAAGGCCCTGCCCGCCTGGCCGAGGGTAGACAGGCGACGGTTTATCATCTTGCCTTTCCCCGCTGCACCCCGAATTCACATGGAAAAGATCCGGCTCGACAAATGGCTGTGGGCGGCGCGCTTCTACAAGACGCGCAGCCTGGCGTCGCAGGAGATCGGCAAGGGCCGCATCCTGGTCAACGGCCAGCCGGCCAAACCGGCGCGCGAAGTCGCGCCCGGCGACCGCATCCAGGTGCGCAAGGAAGACCCCGCCATCGAGGTGCTGGTGCGCGCGGTAAGCGGCGCGCGCGGCCCCGCGCCGGTGGCGCGGCAGCTCTACGAGGAAACGCCGGAAAGCGCGCAGGCGCGCGAACGCGCCGCCGAGCAGCGGCGGCTGGCGCCCGAGCCGGCGCTGGACCTGGCCGACGGCCGGCCGACCAAGCGCGACCGCCGCCTGATCGACCGCATGCGCGGCAAGTAGGCGGCCGACCCGATCAGAGCGCGCGGCCCACGATCAGCGGATCCAGCGCCATGTCCGGATCGCCGCTCTTGCCTTCATACGGCAGGCGGTTGAGCACGTAGCGCATGGCGTTCAGGCGCGCGCGCTTCTTGCAGTCGGACTTGACCACGATCCACGGTGCGTCGGCCGTGTCGGTGTGCGCGAACATGGCTTCCTTGGCGCGCGTGTAATCGTCCCACTTGTCCAGCGAGGCCAGATCGACCGGGCTGAGCTTCCACTGCTTGAGCGGATGCACCTTGCGCTGCTGGAAGCGGCGGCGCTGCTCTTCCTGGCTCACCGAGAACCAGAACTTGACCAGGTGAATGCCGCTGGACACCAGGTGCCGCTCGAAGTCCGGCACCTGACGCAGGAACTCCAGGTACTCGGCCTGATCGCAGAAGCCCATCACGCGCTCGACGCCGGCGCGGTTGTACCAGGAGCGGTCGAACATGACGATCTCGCCCGCCGTGGGCAGGTGCTGCACGTAGCGCTGGAAGTACCACTGGCCGCGTTCGGTGTCGGACGGCTTTTCCAGCGCGACCACGCGCGCGCCGCGCGGGTTCAGGTGTTCCATCATGCGCTTGATGGTCCCGCCCTTGCCGGCCGCGTCGCGCCCCTCGAACAGGATCACCACGCGCTGGCCGGTGGCCTTGACCCAGGCCTGCAGCTTGAGCAGCTCGACCTGCAGCGCGTACTTCTGCTTTTCGTAATTGCGCCGCAGCATGCGGTGGCGGTAGGGATAGATGCCCTCGCGCCAGTCCACGGCCAGCTCGTCGTCCGGATTGCGGCGGCCGACAGGCCCCTGCACGTTCACTTCCAGCAAGGCGCGGTGCACGGCGCGCGCGTCATCCGGCGACAGCTCCTCGATCACCGCGCGCAGCGCCTCCTGCGCCTGGCCGGGGCCGGCGGCCTGGTAGCGGCGGGCGATGTCGGCCAGCACGGCGGCCGTCTCCTGGCGGGCGGCGTCCTC
>NZ_JBICCO010000083.1:0-29782 GCF_043119405.1 Achromobacter sp. 413638 | reverse complement strand
GCTTGAACTCCGCCACCTCGTTCTCCCAGGTGGCGATCAGGCTGTTCAGTTGCAGGCTCAAGTCTGGTTGGGTCATTGGTTTTCCTCTACCCGTCCCTATCACTTCGACCAAGCGCGTTCGACAGTGATCCGCCTGCTTCAGCAGCAGTTTCACTTCCCAATACAAAAACTGGAAAAAATCTCCCCCAGCAAATCATCGCTGGTGAACTTTCCCGTGATCCCCGACAGGCTGTCATGCGCCAGCCGCAATTCTTCGGCGAACAGATCCAGTACCCGGTCATCCTGCTCCGCATGCTCCCCGGCCAGTTCCAAATGCTCGGCCGCCGCCTGCAACGCATGCAGATGCCGCTCGCGCGCCAGCCACGGCGATTCCGCGCCCGGATTCCACCCCGCGATCTTCAGCAGCTCCGCGCGCAGCGCGTCCAGCCCCAGTCCGCGCTTGGCCGAGATGCCCAGCTCGCCCGGCCCGGCGGAAAAAGCTGTGGATAACAGATCCACCTTGTTGAACACCTTCAGCATCGGCGTGCGCGGCGGCAGGCGGGCGGTGATCTGGGCGTCGAGTTCGTCGCCGGGCTGGGTGGCGTCCTGCAGGTGCAGGATGAGGTCGGCGCGTTCGATTTCCTGCCAGCTGCGGGCGATGCCGATGCTTTCCACCGTGTCCTCGGTTTCGCGCAGGCCGGCGGTGTCGACGATGTGCAGCGGCACGCCGTCGATATGGATTTCCTGCACCACCTTGTCGCGCGTGGTGCCGGCGATGGGCGTGACGATGGCGATGTCGTCGCCGGCCAGCGCGTTGAGCAGGCTGGACTTGCCGACGTTGGGCTGGCCGGCCAGCACCACGTGCAGGCCTTCGCGCAGGATCACGCCCTGGCGGGCCTGGGCGATCAGGCGGCCGAGGTCGGCGGCCAGCGCGTCCAACGTCGGGCGGGCCTGGTATTTTTCAAGGAAGTCGATTTCCTCTTCGGGGAAATCCAGCGTGGCCTCGACCAGCATGCGCAGGTGGATGATGCGGTCGGACAGGTCGTTGACGCGGGCCGAGAATTCGCCCGACAGCGAGGCCATGGCGCCGCGCGCGGCGGCCACCGAGGACGCGTCGATCAGGTCGGCCACGGCCTCGGCCTGGGCCAGGTCCATGCGGTCGTTGAGGAAGGCGCGGCGGGTGAACTCGCCGGGCTCGGCCAGGCGCAGGCCCTGGTCGCGGCCGGCGGCCAGGCAGCTGTCGAGCACGCGGCGCAGCACGGCGGGGCCGCCGTGGCCCTGCAGCTCCAGCACGTCCTCGCCGGTATAGGAATGCGGGGCGCGGAAGTACAGCGCGATGCCTTCGTCGAGCAGCTCGCCGTCCGTCGATTTGAACGGCAGGTAGTGCGCGTGGCGCGGCGTGAGGTCGCGCTGGAACAATTTGCGCACCAATCCGGACAGATCCGCACCGGAAACGCGCACGACGCCGATGCCGCCCCTTCCTGGTGCGGTGGCGATGGCGGCGATGGGGGCGTGGACTGACATGGCGAAATCAATAGTGCGAGGCGATAACAATAAGGGAATATAACTGTTGCGCGAGCGCTTGGTTGCTGGTTAATGTGCCCGGCTAGAGGTTCAAAACCCGAAACAATCCTGGGAGATCACGATGGCATCTCGGTTTTCGCGTGTATTGGCCTGCGGCAGTGCCGCGGTGGTGTTGGCATTCGGCGCCTGTAGCGCGGCCATGGCGCGCGATCTGGTGATCGCGCTCAAGACCGAGCCGTCTTCGATGGATCCGCAATACCACGCGCTGACGCCGAACACGCAGATCTCCCAGACCATCTTCGACACGCTGGTCGCCACCGACGCGCAGTTGAAGCCGGTGCCGGCGCTGGCCGAGTCCTGGACCGTGGATGGCAAGGTCTGGACCTTCAAGCTGCGTCCCGGCGTGAAGTTCTCGGACGGTACGCCCTTCACCGCCGAGGACGTGGTCTTCACCTATGACCGCGTGCCCAAGGTGCCGAACAGCCCCTCGCCCTTCACGCTGTACCTGGGTTCGGTCGCCAAGACCGAGGCCGTCGATCCGATGACGCTGCGCATCACCACCAAGGACGTGGCGCCGAACCTGCTGGTGAACCTGGCGCAGCTGCCCATCATGTCGAAGAAAGCCGCCTCCGGGCCGGCCGCCGAGGGCAAGACCACCACGGAATTGAACAGCGGCGACGGCCTGGTGGGCACTGGCCCCTACAAGTTCGTGTCCTGGATGCGCGGCGCCGAGTTCGTGCTGGCGCGCAATGACAGCTATTGGGGCAAGAAGCCCGAGTGGGACAAGGTGATCTACCGCCCGATCAGCAATCCCGCCGCGCGCGTGGCCGCGCTGCTGGCCGGCGACGTGGACATGATCGAGGATCCCCCCACCGACGACCTGCCCAAGCTCAAGGGCGACAAGAAGCTCTACGTCGAGGAAACCCCCTCGGTGCGCGTGGTGTACGTGGCGCTGGACCACTACGCCGAGCCCTCGCCCGGCGTGCAGGGCACGGACAAGAACCCGATGAAGGACAAGCGCGTGCGCGAGGCGCTGTCGCTGGCGATCAACCGCGACGCGCTGGTCGAGCGCGTGATGGGCGGCGTGGCGCTGCCCGCCGGCAACCTGCTGCCCTACCCCATGTCCGGGTCGAGCAAAGAGCATTCCAAGGCGCCCAAGGCCGATGTGGAAAAGGCCAAGGCGCTGCTCAAGGAAGCCGGCTATCCCAACGGCTTCTCGATCACGCTGGGCTCGCCCTCGGGCCGCTACGTGAACGACTCCAAGGTGGCGCAGGCGATCGCGTCCATGTGGACGCGCATCGGCGTGAAGACCAGCGTGGACGCGATGGCGCCGCCGGTGTTCTTCAAGAACCGCGATTCCTATGCGTTCTCGGCCTATCTGGCGGGCTGGTCGGTGACCAGCGGCGAGATGTCCAATGCGCTGACCGCGCTGTTGGTGACGCGCAATCCGGAAGCGGGTCTGGGCACCACCAACCGCAGCCGCTACTCCAACCCCAAGATGGATGAGCTGGTGAAGGAAGCCTCGTCCACCATGGATGATGCCAAGCGCGCCGACCTGCTTGCGCGCGCCAGCAACATCGCCATGGACGACTACGCGATGTTGCCGGTGCACTTCGAGCTGTCGGTGTGGGCCATGAAGGGCGACATCCGCTACCAGGGCCGGCCCGACCAGGTCACCCTCGCGCAGTTCGCCACCCTGAAGAAGTAACGCGCATAGCGGGCGGTTTCACGTGCTGGCGACTATCGTAAGAAGGCTGTTGCAGACTGTCGTGGTCATGCTGGTGATGTCGGCGCTGGTGTTCGCCGGCATCTACATGGTGGGCGATCCGGTGTCGATGCTGGCCAGTCCGGAGGCCACCGAGGCCCAGCGCGCGGCGATCCGCGCGTCGCTGGGCCTGGACCTGCCATTGTGGCGGCAATACCTGATCTTCATGGGTCAGGCGGTGCGCGGCGACTTCGGCAACAGCTTCCTGACCGGCGAGCCGGCCATGCGCCTGATCCTGGAGCGCATGCCTGCCACGGTGGAGCTGGCCTCGGTGGCCATGCTGCTGTCGGTGCTGATCGGCGTGCCGCTGGGCATCCTGGCGGGCCTGAAGCCGCGCGCGCCCGGCTCGCGCGCCATCATGACGGGCTCGGTGCTGGGCTTCTCGCTGCCGAACTTCTGGGTCGGGCTGATGCTCATCATGGTGTTCGCCGTGATGCTGGGCTGGGTGCCGGCCGGCGGGCGCGGGCAGACCGTCAGCATCGGCTCGCTGCAGCTCAGCGTGCTGACGCTGGACGGCTGGGCCAGCCTGGCGCTGCCCGCGGCCACCATCGCCTTCGCCAAGTGCGCCATGATCATCCGCGTGACGCGCGCCGCCACGCGCGAGGCCCTGCCCATGGACTACATCAAGTTCGCGCGCGCCAAGGGCCTGTCAGAGCGCCGCGTGCTGGGCGTGCACCTGCTCAAGAACATCCTGATCCCCGTGGTGACGGTGGCCGGCCTGGAGTTCGGCCAGGTCATGGCCTTCGCCGTGGTCACCGAGACCGTGTTTTCCTGGCCGGGCATGGGCAAGCTGCTGATCGATTCCATCATCAACCTGGACCGTCCGGTGGTGGTGGCGTATCTGCTCCTGATCGTGTTCTTCCTGGTCATGCTCAACCTTGTGGTGGACATCATCTACACGGTGCTGGATCCCCGCGTCAGACTGGACGGCCGCCGATGACCACGCCCGCCATTGCCAGCGCGCCCGCCGCGCGCCCCGAACAGACGCCCTGGCGCCGCTTCGTGTCGGATTTCTGCGCCAACAAGCTGGCCCTGCTGGGCCTGGTGATGCTGGTCGTGATCGTGGGCGCGGCGCTGCTGGCGCCGTGGATCGCGCCGCAGAATCCCTATGACCTGGCCGCGCTGGACATCATGGATTCCAAGCTCAGGCCCGGCAGCGCAAGCGGCGACGGCGCCATGCGCTACTGGCTGGGCACCGACGGGCTGGCGCGCGACCTCTTGTCGGCCATCCTGTACGGCATGCGCACCAGCCTGCTGGTGGCGGCCGTGTCGGTGCTGGCGGCCTTCGGCATCGGCGCGACGGTGGGGCTGATCGCGGCCTACTTCGGCGGCCGCATCGACGCGCTGCTGATGCGTATCGTCGACATCCAGCTGTCCTTCCCGGCCATCCTGGTGGCGCTGATGCTGCTGGCGATCCTGGGCAAGGGCGTGGACAAGGTGATCATCGCGCTCATCGTGGTGCAGTGGGCGTATTTCGCGCGGGCGGCGCGCGGCGCGGCGCTGGTCGAGCGCGGCAAGGAATACGTCGAGGCCGCGCGCTGCATGTCGCTGGGCTGGGGGCGCGTGCTGTTCCGCCATGTGCTGCCCAACTGCATGCCGCCCCTGATCGTCATCGCCACCATCGACCTGGCGCACGCCATCGCGCTGGAGGCCACGCTGTCCTTCCTGGGCGTGGGCGTGCCGGTGTCCGAGCCCTCGCTGGGCATGCTGATCTACAACGGCTTCGAGTACCTGCTGTCCGGGCAGTACTGGATTTCCTTCTTCCCCGGCATCGCGCTGGCGCTGGCCATCATCGCCATCAACCTGGTGGGCGACCACCTGCGCGATGTGCTCAACCCGCGCAACGCGGACTAGGGGAAGGCGATGCAGGAAAACCTTGTGGACAAGTCGCCGGCGGCGTCCGGACCCGTGCTCGACGTGCGCGGCCTGAAGACGCATTTCTTCACGCGCAACGGCGTGGTCCGGGCCGTGGACGGCGTGGACCTGCATCTGGCGGCCGGCGAGATACTGGGCCTGGTGGGCGAGTCCGGCTCGGGCAAGAGCATCACCGGCTTCTCGCTGATGGGCCTGCTGGACGAGCCGGGCCGCATCGTCGACGGCAGCATCCGCTTCAACGGCGAGGAGCTGCGCGGCGCGGCGCCGGCCCGCTGGCGCCAGCTGCGCGGGTGCGACATCGCGATGATCTTCCAGGATCCGATGATGACGCTGAACCCGGTGCTGCGCGTGGACACGCAGATGATCGAGGCGGTGCAGGCGCATGGCGGCGCATCGCGCGACCAGGCGCGCAAGCGCGCATTGGAAACGCTGGCCATGGTCGGCATACCCGCGCCCGAGGAACGGCTGCGCGCCTATCCGCACCAGCTGTCCGGCGGCATGCGCCAGCGCGTGGCCATCGCCATCGCGCTGCTGAATTCGCCGCGGCTCATCATCGCCGACGAGCCCACCACGGCGCTGGACGTGACCATCCAGGGGCAGATCCTGTTCGAGGTGCAGAAGCTGTGCCAGGACACCGGCACGGCGCTGATCTGGATCACCCACGATCTGGCCGTGGTGGCCGGGCTGGCCGACCGCGTGGCTGTGATGTACGCGGGCCGCGTGGTGGAGACCGGCACGACCGAGGCCGTCATCAGCCATCCCATGCACCCTTACACGCACGGCCTGATCGCATCGATTCCCACGCCGGAATCGCGCGGGCGGCCATTGGAACCGATACCGGGCATGACTCCTTCGCTGCTCAACCTGCCGCAAGGCTGCGCGTTCCGGGGCCGCTGCCCGCGCGCGAGCGACGCCTGTCTGGCCGAGCCCCAGCCGCAGGAAATCCGTCCCGGCCAATGGGTGCGCTGCTGGCACGCGGGAGCGCGCGATGACGCATGACGCTACGACGCCCATCCTGTCGCTGCGCGGCGTCGAGCTGCGCTTCGTGCAGCCGGTGGACCTGGCCGGCCGCATCGCCAACCTGCTGGGCGCGGGCCTGAAGACGCAGGTCGTGCACGCGGTGGCCGGCGTGGACCTGGATGTGATGCCGGGCGAGGTCATCGGCATCGTGGGCGAGTCGGGCTGCGGCAAGTCCACGCTGGGCCGCATCGTCTCGGGCATCCTGCCGCCCAGCGCGGGCGAGCTGCGCTATCGCGGCAAGCCGGTGCAGGGCCTGCCGGGCCCGGAACGGCGCGCCTACGAGCTGGGCGTGCAGATGATCTTCCAGGATCCCTATGCCTCGTTGAACCCGCGCATGCGGGTGCGCGAGATCATCGGCGAGGCGCCGGTGGCGCACAAGCTGGTGGCCGCGCGCGACAAGGCCGATTACGTGGCCGGGCTGATGCGCCAGGTCGGGCTGGACCCAGGCTATGCGCAGCGTTATCCGCACCAGTTCTCGGGCGGCCAGCGCCAGCGCATTGGCATCGCGCGCGCGCTGGCGCTCAAGCCCTCCGTCATCGTCTGCGACGAGGCGGTGGCGGCGCTGGACGTGTCGATCCAGGCGCAGGTGCTGAACCTGTTCGAGCGGCTGCGCGGCGAGCTGGACCTGACGTACCTGTTCATCAGCCACAACCTCAGCGTGGTCAGCCACATCTCGGACCGCGTGGCCATCATGTACCTGGGCCGCGTGGTCGAGCTGGCGCCCACCGACGAGATCTTCCAGCGCGCCAATCATCCGTACACGCAGGCGCTGCTCAAGGAGCTGCCGACGCTGACGCCGGGCCGGCGCGCGTACCGGCCGATCAAGGGCGAGCTGCCGTCGCCGCTGGATCCGCCGACCGGCTGCGCCTTCCATCCGCGCTGTCCGCAGGCCATGTCGCGCTGCAAGACCGAAAGGCCCTTGCTGCGCGCGATCGCGCCGGGGCATGTCAGCGCCTGTCATCTGAACGATGAAGGGGCCGCGCCGGCCAGCGCCAGTGGTTGATGCCTGGCGATGAACGAAGGCCGTCGATGGGCAGTCATTGATCGGCGGCCTGCGTTGGAGGCCGGCTGATCGTGGCTGAAATCCCGGGGTTTTCCCGGAAACACGCTCTCTTGCCGTGGCGTGCCGTGCTACACCTGAAAGATCTCCGCCCTTGGCTTATCCACAGCCTTGTTCTATTTTTTTCCGTCTGAATCCGCTGGATCCCGCCATGAAGACCATCGCCGAAATCGAACGCGCGCATCCCGAACTCACCGCGCTGCGCCGCGACATCCACGCCCATCCCGAACTCGCCTTCCAGGAAACGCGCACGTCCACGCTGGTGGCCGAAAAGCTGCGCGGCTGGGGCCTGGAAGTCCACACGGGCCTGGGGAAAACCGGCGTGGTCGGTATTCTGCGCGCCGGCAGCGGCAAGAAGACCGTGGGCCTGCGCGCCGACATGGACGCGTTGCCCATGCCCGAGCACAATCGCTTCGCGCACCGGTCCACCATCAGCGGCCGCATGCACGGCTGCGGCCATGACGGACACACCGCCATGCTGCTGGGCGCGGCGCAGTACCTGTCCACGCACCGCGACTTCGACGGCACCGTGGTGTTCATCTTCCAGCCGGCCGAGGAAGGCGGCAACGCCGGCGCGCGCGCCATGATGCAGGACGGCCTGTTCGACCGCTTTCCCTGTGATGCCGTGTTCGGCATCCATAACATGCCGGGCATGCCGGTGAACCAGTTCGGCTTTCGCGCCGGCCCGACGATGGCGTCGAGCAACCGCTGGGACATCGTGATCAAGGGCGTGGGCGGCCACGCGGCGCAGCCGCATGCCTCGGTGGATCCGATCATCGTCGCGGCCGACATGGTGCATGCCTTGCAGACCGTGATCTCGCGCAGCAAGAACCCGCTGGAACAGGCAGTGCTGTCGATCACGCAGATCCACGCCGGCGACGCCTACAACGTGATTCCGGGCGAGGCCGTGCTGCGCGGCACGGTGCGCACGTACTCGGTGGAAACGCTGGACAAGATCGAGGCCGACATGCGCCGCATCGCCACCACGCTGCCGCAGGTCTATGGCGGCACCGGCGAGCTGGATTTCGTGCGCGCCTATCCGCCGCTGGTGAACTGGGAACAGGAAACCGCCTTCGCCGCGCAGGTGGCCGAGAACGCGTTCGGCGCCGAGCACGTGCTGCGCGACATGCCGCCCTTCATGGGCGCCGAGGACTTCTCGTTCTTCCTGGAGAAAGTGCCGGGCGCCTATCTGTTCCTGGGCAATGGCGATGGCGACCATCGCATGGAAAGCTATCACGGCATGGGTCCGTGCCAGCTGCACAACCCGAACTACGATTTCAACGACGCGCTGCTGCCGGTGGGCGCCACGTACTGGGTCAAGCTGGTTCAGGCCTACCTGCCTGTGGAAAAGTAGCGGGTGGCGGCTTTCATGCCGATTTTTCACTAGCTTATAAGTTGTCCACATGAAGGCGCGGCGTTCCCATAGCGGACGCCGCGCCTTATGACGCCAGGCTTTGTTCAAACGCCAATATCTTCGTTTGCGTTGCAAGGCCGGCTTTTCATAATCGATCGTTCCTGGTCCCGGCGCATCGCCGGGCCGCCCCAATCCGGTCCGGCGATTCGCCGGACGCCCAGGAGCGATCGATGCCCCAAAGCAATGCCCTGCTGCGCGATGTGGATGCGCACGCGGAACCGCAAGCCGCCCAGCCGCAAGCCTTCGAGCTGCGCCCGCTGCCGGGTCCGCTGGGCGCCGAGATCATTGGCCTGGATCTGTCGCGCGAACTGACGCGCGAGGATTTTTCCCGCATCCATCAGGCGCACCTGGACCATCATCTGCTGGTGTTCCGCGATCAGCGCATCACGCCGCGCCAGCACATCGATTTCAGCCGCCGCTTCGGCCCGCTGATGATTCATGTGCTGCATCAGTTCCACCTGCCCGGCCATCCCGAGATCCTGACTGTCTCCAACATCATCGAGAACGGCAAGCCGGTGGGCCTGGGCGACGCCGGCAAGTACTGGCATTCGGATATCTCGTACAAGGCGCTGCCCAGCCTGGGTTCGCTGCTGCACGCGCAGGAGCTGCCGTCCGAAGGCGGCGACACGCTGTTCGCCAACATGCACCTGGCCTACGACACGCTGCCCGAGGCGCTGCGCAATGCGATTGAAGGCCGCCGCGCCGTGCACTCCTACCTGGCCAAGTACGGTCAGCTGCAAAAGGAAGGCAACTGGCGTCCGAACCTGAGCGCGCAACAGGTGGCGCAAGTGCAGGAAGTCTCGCATCCGGTGGTGCGCACGCATCCGGAGAACGGCCGCCGCGCGCTGTTCGTGAGCGAAGGCTTCACCACCCGCATCGAAGGCCTGCCGCAGGACGAAAGCGACGCCTTGCTGGCCGAGCTGTACGCGCACAGCGTGCGTCCCGAGCATGTCTATCGCCATCACTGGCGCGAGCATGATCTGGTGTTCTGGGACAACCGCTCGCTGATCCATCTGGCCGGCGGCACGCCCGACCATCTGCGCCGCAAGCTGTACCGCACCACCATCGAGGGCGACGCGCCGTTCTGAGCGCGCCCGCGCATCGTCAGAATCCACGCGTCGCACGGCACCACGACTTATCCACAAGGAACACCATGCGTTTGTCCGCCGCCGCAAAAGACCGAGTCGCGCAAGTCCTCACCAGCGCCGGCCTGGCCCTGGTCCTCGCCGTACTGGCGCTGGCCTCGCCCTCGCCGGCCTGGGCCGAGGGCCGCATCCGCATCGCCGAGCAGTACGGTATCGTCTACCTGCTGCTGAACGTGGCGCGCGACCAGCAGCTGATCGAAAAGCATGGCAAGGCCGAGGGTGTGGATATCTCGGTGGAATGGGCCAAGCTGTCCGGCGGCTCGGCGGTGAACGACGCGCTGTTGTCCGGCGCGGTGGACATCGCCGGCGCGGGCGTGGGGCCGCTCCTGACCATCTGGGACCGCACGCGCGGCAAGCAGAACGTCAAGGGCGTGGCCTCGCTGGGTAATTTCCCCTATTACCTGGTGACCAACAATCCCAACGTGAAGAGCATCGCCGATTTCACCGAGCGCGACCGCATCGCCCTGCCCGCCGTCGGCGTATCGGTGCAGTCGCGCGTGCTGCAGCTGGCCTCGGCCAAGCTGTGGGGCGACGCGCACTACGACAAGCTGGACAAGATCTCGGTGGCGCTGCCGCATCCGGACGCCGCCGCCGCCATCATTGCCGGCGGCACCGAGATCACCGGCCACTTCGGCAATCCGCCGTTCCAGGAACAGGAGCTGGCCGAGAATCCCAAGGCGCGCATCGTGCTCAATTCGTATGACGTGCTGGGCGGCCCCAGCTCGTCCACCGTGCTCTTCGCCACCGAGAAATTCCGCAAGGACAATCCCAAGACCTACAAGGCCTTCCAGCTGGCGCTCCAGGAAGCCGCCGAGTTTGCCACCGCCAATCCGGAGAAAGCCGCCGACATCTACCTGCGCGTGACCGGCGCCAAGCTGGACCGCGACTTCCTCATCAAGATCATCAAGAACCCCGACGTGCAGTTCAAGCTGGCGCCGCAGAACACCTACCCGCTGGCGCAGTTCATGCACAAGGTGGGCGCGATCAAGACGGCGCCGGCCAGCTGGCGCGAGTATTTCTTCGATGACGCCGTCACCGCCCAGGGCAGCTAAGGGTAAAGCCCGGCCCCGATGAGGTCTGGAGGTGGGCGGCTGTAGAACCAAGGAGAACCGACATGTCCATCCATTCCGCCAGCCCTGTGGATAACGCTGAAAACCAAGGTCCGCTGCTGCGTGTGGATAAGGTGTCGCTCGAATACAAGACGCCGGAACGGCGCGTGCGCGCCACCCATCAGGTGAGCTTTGACGTGCACGCGTCCGAGCGCTTCATCCTGCTGGGCCCGTCGGGCTGCGGCAAGTCCACGCTGCTCAAGGCCGTGGCCGGCTTCATCAAGCCGACCGAAGGCCGCATCGCGCTGGACGACCGGCCGGTGCAAGGCCCGGGCCCGGACCGCATCGTGGTGTTCCAGGAATTCGACCAGCTGCCGCCGTGGAAGACGCTGCGGCAGAACGTCGCGTTTCCGCTGATCGCCTCGCGCAAGCTGGGCCGGCGCGAGGCCGATGAGCGCGCCATGCATTACCTGGACAAGGTCGGGCTGGCGGGCTTCGCCGACGCCTATCCCCACACCTTGTCCGGCGGCATGAAGCAGCGCGTGGCGATCGCGCGCGCGCTGGCCATGCAGCCGCGCGTGCTGCTGATGGACGAGCCCTTCGCCGCGCTGGACGCGCTGACGCGGCGGCGCATGCAGGAAGAGTTGATGGTCCTGTGGGAAGAGGTGCGCTTCACGCTGCTGTTCGTCACCCACTCCATCGAAGAGGCGCTGGTGCTGGGCAGCCGCGTGCTGCTGCTGTCGCCGCATCCGGGCCGCGTGCGCGCCGAGCTGAACGCGCAGGCGCACAGCCTGCACAGCCAGGGCTCGGCGGCCTTCCAGGCGGCCACGCGGCGCATTCACGATCTGCTGTTCGACCAGGCGTCCGCGCGGGCGGGCGAGGCCGAGCGCCGCGTCGCCGCCTGAGGCTGGCGCCAGTCATTCGCCGCGCGGCTTGATTGCCGCGTTCGTTCAATACGCGGGCTCTGCCGCGCGCGATATCCACAGTTTGCGATCACCGAGATCCGCCATGTCCGTCATCACTTCCGTCCACGCCGATACGCTGGCCGCGCGTCCCGATATCGAATACGCGCTGCCGCCGCTGCCCGTGCAGACCGCCGAGGCGCCGCTGTCCTGGCGCGAGCGCCTGTGGGCCCGCGCCGGCGTGCGCAAGCTGTTCATCCTGGCGCTGCTGGCCCTGCTGTGGGAGCTGGCCGCGCGCCTGACCGACAACGACCTGCTGCTGCCGGGCGCCTGGCAGACCGCGCAGGCCTTCGCGGCCGGCCTGGCCAGCGGCGAGCTGGCGGCGCGCGCCGGGCAGTCGCTGCGGGTGCTGGTGCAGGGTTATGTGGCGGGCGTGGCGCTGGCCTTCGCGCTGACCACGCTGGCCGTGTCCACGCGCCTGGGCCGCGACCTGCTGTCCACGCTGACCTCGATGTTCAACCCCTTGCCCGCCATCGCCCTGCTGCCGCTGGCGCTGCTGTGGTTCGGCCTGGGCGAAGGCAGCCTGGTGTTCGTGCTGATCCATTCCGTGCTGTGGGCGCTGGCGCTGAACACCTACGCCGGCTTCCTGGGCGTGTCCGAGACGCTGCGCATGGCGGGGCGCAACTATGGGCTGACGGGGCTGCGCTACGTGCTGTGGATCCTGGTGCCGGCCGCGCTGCCGGCCATCCTGGCCGGCCTGAAGATCGGCTGGGCCTTCGCCTGGCGCACGCTGATCGCCGCCGAATTGGTGTTCGGCGCGTCCAGCGGCAAGGGCGGGCTGGGCTGGTACATCTTTCAGAACCGCAACGAGCTGTACACGGACAAGGTGTTCGCCGGGCTGGCGGCCGTGGTCATCATCGGCCTGCTGGTGGAAAGCCTGGGCTTCGACACGCTGGAGCGGTTGACGGTCAGGCGCTGGGGCATGCAGCGCTAGCCGCGGTCGCGTGGCCGGAGCCGGGCGGAAGGGCCCGGCGGGCTCATTGATGAAATCAAGAATCCTGAACATATTCATTGATATGAGCTATTGATCGTATTGCAGCAATCAAATATTTCTGCATGGTGCTCTCGCGTATAGTCGTTCGGACCGGCCCGCCCGGCCGTCCATCACCGAAGGAGAGCGCCCATGTCGAGCGAAGCGAAATGCCCTTTCAACCATACCGCCGGCGGCGGTACGACGAATCGGGACTGGTGGCCCAACCAGCTGCGGCTGGACCTGCTGAGCCAGCATTCCAGCAAGTCCGATCCGATGGACAAGGACTTCAACTACGCGCAAGCCTTCAAGAGCCTGGACCTGGCCGCCGTGAAGAAGGACCTGGCCAAGCTGATGACCGATTCCCAGGACTGGTGGCCCGCCGACTTCGGCCACTACGGTCCGCTCTTCATCCGCATGGCCTGGCACAGCGCAGGCACCTATCGCATCGGCGACGGGCGCGGCGGCGCGGGACGGGGGCAGCAGCGCTTCGCGCCGCTCAACAGCTGGCCCGACAACGTCAGCCTGGACAAGGCCCGCCGCCTGCTGTGGCCCATCAAGCAGAAGTACGGTCGCAAGATCTCCTGGGCCGACCTGCTCATCCTGACCGGCAACGTCGCGCTGGAGACCATGGGTTTCAAGACCTTCGGTTTCGCGGGCGGCCGGGAAGACAGCTGGGAACCTGATCAGGACGTCTATTGGGGCAATGAGAAAACCTGGCTGGGCGGCGACGTGCGCTACGGCAAGGGCGAAGGCAAGACCCCGTCGGGCCGCAATCTGGAAAACCCGCTGGGCGCGGTGCAGATGGGCCTGATCTACGTGAACCCGGAAGGCCCGGACGGCAATCCGGATCCGGTCGCGGCCGCGCATGACATCCGCGAGACCTTCGCGCGCATGGCCATGAATGACGAGGAAACCGTGGCGTTGATCGCCGGCGGCCATACCTTCGGCAAGACGCACGGCGCCGGGCCGGCCTCCAACGTGGGCCCCGATCCCGAAGACGCGGGGCTGGAGCTGCAGGGCCTGGGCTGGCAGAGCAGCCATGGCAGCGGCAAGGGCGCGGACGCCATCACCAGCGGCCTGGAAGTCACCTGGACCACCACGCCGACGCAATGGGGCAACGGCTTTTTCCAGAACCTGTTCGGCTATGAATGGGAACTGAGCAAGAGCCCGGCCGGCGCGCACCAGTGGGTGGCCAAGAATGCCCAGCCTACGATTCCGCATGCCTTCGACGCGTCCAGGAAGCTGCTGCCGACCATGCTGACCACGGACCTGTCGCTGCGCTTCGATCCTGCCTACGAGAAGATCTCGCGCCGCTTCATGGACCATCCCGAGGAACTGGCCGAGGCCTTCGCCCGCGCCTGGTTCAAGCTGACCCACCGCGATATGGGCCCGCGCGCCCGCTACCTGGGTCCGGAAGTGCCGGCCGAGGAACTGATCTGGCAGGATCCCATCCCCAAGGTCAACCACCCGCTGGTCGACGACCAGGACGTGGCGGCGCTCAAGCAGAAGGTGCAGGCCAGCGGCCTGTCGGTGTCCGAGCTGGTGTCCACCGCCTGGGCGTCGGCGTCCACCTTCCGAGGCTCCGACAAGCGCGGCGGCGCCAATGGCGCGCGCATCCGGCTGGCGCCGCAGAAGGACTGGGCGGTCAACCAGCCGGCGCAGCTGGCCAAGGTGTTGAAGGCGCTGGAAGCCATACAGGCCGACTTCAACCGCGCGCAGTCCGGTGGCAAGAAGATCTCGCTGGCCGACCTGATCGTGCTGGCGGGCTGTGCGGGCGTGGAGCAGGCGGCCAAGACGGCCGGCGTCGACGTGACCGTGCCCTTCGCGCCGGGCCGCATGGATGCCACGCAGGAACAGACCGACGTGGATTCCTTCGCGCCGCTGGAGCCGGTGGCCGACGGTTTCCGCAACTACCTGAAGACGCGCTTCGCGGTGCCGGCCGAGGCGCTGCTGATCGATCGCGCGCAGCTGCTGACCCTGACCGCGCCCGAGATGACCGTGCTGATCGGCGGGCTGCGCGTGCTGGAGGTGCGGGTGGGCCAGGACCGGCACGGCGTTTTCACCGACCGGCCGGGCGCGCTGAGCAATGACTTCTTCCGCAACCTGCTCGACATGGGCACGGAATGGAAGCCGCTGTCGCCCGAGCGCGAGGCCTTCGAGGGGCGCGATCGCAAGACCGGCCAGCCCAAATGGACGGGCAGCCGTATCGACCTGCTGTTCGGCTCGCACTCGCAGCTGCGCGCGCTGGCCGAGGTCTATGCCAGCGAGGACGCGCAGCAGAAGTTCGTGCGCGACTTCGTCGCCGCCTGGGTCAAGGTGATGAACCTGGACCGCTACGACCTGGCCTGAGGTCGGAAGCGGAACCTGGTCCGGGCGGCGGCCGGATCCCGAGGCCGACGCCCGGGATCCGGCGCTTCAGGCCAGCAGGCGCGCGATGGTGCTGCGCAGCCGGTCCGGATCGACCGGTTTGTTCTGCATGGGCCAGCCATGTTCGGCCACTTCGGCCAGGCGCTGCGGGTCGGTGTCGCCGCTGACCAGCAGCGCCGGGATAGCCTCGTCGTTGTATTCCTCGTGCAGGCGCTTGATGGCGTCGATGCCCGTCTGGTGCTCGCGCAGGCGGTAGTCGCTGATGATCAGCGAGACGCGGTCCATGTCCTGCGCGGTCTGCAACAGCAGCTCATCGACGCTGCCGGCCGCCAGCACGCGGTAGCCCCACCCTTCGAGCAGCAATTGCAGGCCGAGGCGGCTTTGGACGTCGTCTTCGATGACCAGCACCAGCGGCTCGCGGCCGTGCGTAGGCAAGGCGGCGGGCTGCGGTTCGTCCGCCTGGGCCGGGGCCTGCGCCTGGGGATCGGCCAGCGGCAGCGTCAGGCTGAACACGGTGCCGCGGCCCGGCCAGGAGCGCAGGCCCAGCGGATGGCCGAGCAGCCGGGCCGTGCGCTGCACGATCGCCAGCCCCAGGCCCAGGCCCTTGCCGCGGTCGCGTTCGGGGTTGCCCAGCTGATGGAATTCCCAGAAGACGCGCTCCTGTTCGTGCAAGGGAATGCCCGGGCCGCTGTCCCAGACCTCCACGCGCAGCGCGTCGCCGTCTCGGCGGCAGCCGACCAGCACGCCGCCGCGCTCGGTGTGATGGATGGCGTTGTGGATCAGGTTGCGCAGGATGCGGTCCAGCAGCGCCGGGTCCGACGAGACCGTGGCCGCGAGCGGCCGCAAGCGCAGGCGCAGCGATTTTGCCTGCGCCTGCGGCGCGAACTCGTGATGCAGGCGATCGAGCACGTCGGCGATCGCCACCGGCTGCACCTGCGGACGCACCACGCCCGCGTCCAGCCGCGAGAGGTTGAGCAGGCCATCGAACAGGCCGCCCAGCGCCTGCACCGCGCGCGAGATGCTGTCCACCAGCTGGCGGCTCTGCGCGGGCAGCGCATGCCCCTTCAGCACGCCGACGAACAGGCTCAGCGCATGCACGGGCTGGCGCAGGTCGTGGCTGGCGGCCGCCAGGAAGCGCGACTTGGCCAGGTCGCTGCGTTCGGCCGCCATCTTCTCGTTCTGCAGCCGCTGCAGCAGGTCCAGGTTCTCGAAGCGCAGGCTCAGCGAATCGAGCTGCGTGCGATGCATGCGATGGGCGAAGGTCAGCGACACGGCCAGGTACAGCAGGCCGGCGACGCCCATCACCGTGAGCAGCGTTTGATCCAGCGCCGTCAGCATCAGCAGCATGGGCAGGAAGTACGGCAGCAGGAAGCTGTAGAGGACCGGCAGATCGATGCAGTACGCATAGATGGCGCCCGTGCCCATGGTCAGCAGCGCGATGATCAGGAACATCTGGTGCGGCAGCGGCACGTGCTGCAGCCAGTACGCCGTCGGCAGGCCCCAGGCCAGGCCGCTGGCCAGCACCCCGACCAGCGTGATGCGGCGCCAGCGCCGCACCCGGGGGTTGTCGTTGATGCCGGGCTCGCCCTCGACCGGCCGGAAGCGGCGCATGGCATGCCAGCGCAAGGCGGACAGCGCCAGGTTGCCGAGCGCCCACCAGGCCAGCTGCGCATGCGGCACCACGTCCTGCAATGCCGCGATCACCAGGGCCATGGTCAGCAGCATGCCCGCCAGCGTGAACGGCAGGTTGCGGCGCAGGACCACCACGCAGGCGGCGAAAACGGGGTCGCGGACGGGGTCGGGACGGACGGCGGGCATCGCGTTCGAGGCGGATGGGGAACGCGGACATTGTCGTCTGGTTCGCCGCGTCCGGCCAGGGGCGTTGTTCAGCCCCGCGCGTCCTCGCTCGCGCGGTCGCGGTACACGCGGTCGATCAGGCCCCACTCGATGGCTTCGTCGGCCGTCAGGTAGCGGTCGCGGTCCAGGCTGCGCTCGACGTCCTCATAGCTGCGGCCGCAATGCTCGGCGTACAGCCGGATGACGCGGTCCTTGGTGCGCTGCATTTCCTCGGCGTGGATCATGATGTCCGAGGCCTGGCCCTGGAAGCCGCCCAGCGGCTGGTGCACGTGCATGCTGGCGTTGGGCAGCGCGGCCCGTTCGCCCGGCTCGCCGGCCATCAGCAGCAGCGAGCCCATGGAGCGCGCCGTGCCCATGCACAGCGTGTGCACGGGCGACTTGATGAACTGCATGGTGTCGTACATGGCCAGGCCGCTGGTGATCACGCCGCCGGGCGAATTGATGTACAGGTGAATGGGCTTGCCGGGATGCTCGGCCTCCAGGAACAGCAGCTGCGCGCACACCAGCGCCGAAACCGTGTCGTTGACCTCGCCGTTCAGGAACACGATGCGTTCGCGCAGCAGGCGCGAATAGATATCGAACGACCGTTCTCCGCGGCCGGACTGTTCCACCACCATGGGGACGAGCTGCATCGCTCCGCTCATGAGCGAACTCCTTGTGTTGCTTGGGAAAGGGAGGCCGGGGCGGCTCGGCGGCCGGCCCGGAGACCGTTCGGGCGGCCGCTAGGCGGCCATCATCAGCCAGGTCGTGCCGTCGTTGGCGGCCGGCCGCTGGCGGCGTTCCAGGCGCGCGTCGGCCAGCTCATGGATGATCCTGAGGCGCGTGCCGCCCTCGCCGTCCGGCTCGATCTGGAAGGTGACCAGGCTTTCCAGGAACGGCGGCGCGTCGTCGCGCATGCGGTAGCGGATTTCTTCCTCGTGCGTGACCGAGACGGGATCGGGGTCGGAAACGACCGCATCGGGCAGCCACTGCTCGCGCAGCGCGGGGATGCTGACGGCGCGCCAGACCTGTGACGGCGGCGCATCCAGCGTGTATTCGAGCACCAGCGCGTCGGCCTGCTCGTCCTGCGTGTCCTGGGCGGGGGTGTCGTTCATTGATCCATGTCCTTGAGCAAGGCCTTCAGGGCGTCCACGCGCGCCGGCCAGTAGGCGCGGTACTTCGACAGCCAGCCGGCGATCAGCGCCAGGCCGTCGGGATCGACTTCGTAGTTCACAAAGCGGCCTTGCCGCTCTTCGCGCACCAGCCCGGCCTTGCGCAGCACCGCCAGGTGCTGGGACATGGCGGACTGGCTGATGTCCATGCCCACCCGCAGGGCGCTGGCGTTCATGCCGCCGGGCGCCAGCTTCTCGAAGATGGCGCGGCGGGTCGGATCGGCCAGGGCCTTGAAGATGTCGTTTTCGATCATGGCAACACATTAGCATTGACTAATGTGATTGGCAAGCGGGCTATCATGCCCAGCCTTACTTCTCCCTCTTTCGCGCATGTATCCGTACCTCTCCAAGTACGAATGGCTGGCCATGGCCGATGAGCTGTTGCGGCATCAGGCGCCCGACGTGGTGGACCTGTGCGTGCGCTTTTTCCTGGCCGAGTCGCGCGGTGTGTCCGACGGCCGGATCCGGGCGCTGCTGGCGCGTCGCTTCAAGCACGGCCAGCTGGGACGCACCCATCGCGATCAGCTGGTGGCCTGCATTGCCCGGCGCCTGACCGAGGGCGATTTCTCGGAGCAGTTCAAGGATCAGCTGCGCCTGGCCCTGCATCTGGACCGCCAGGCCATCCTGGCCGCCGCCGCCGGCTGCGCGCATCGGCGCTCGTATGTCCGGCAGTACGCGCTGTGGGTGCTGGCGCACGCGCCGTAGACGGCTGACGGTATTGCCCGCGGCATCATCCATGGTCCGTCGCGCGTCGAGGCGGCAGCGGTGGTTCCGGGGTGGCGCAGCCATAAAAAAAACCGGCCCCTGGGGGCCGGTTCTTCATTGCCGTGGTCCGGATCAGCGGCTTGCGGCGGCTTCGGTCTTGCGCTGGATGGCCCGGGTGATGGACCACTGCTGCAGGATCGACAGCGTGTTGTTCACGCACCAGTACAGCACCAGGCCGGCCGGGAAGAAGAACATCATCCCGCCGAACACCAGCGGCATGATCATCATGACCTTGGCCTGGACGGGGTCCGGGGGCGTGGGGTTCAGCTTGATCTGCAGGAACATGGTGGCCATCATGATGGCGGGCAGAATGAAGAACGGGTCGCGGATCGACAGGTCGTGCACCCACAGGATCCACGGCGCGCCGCGCATTTCCACGCTGGCCAGCAGCACCCAGTACAGCGAGATGAACACCGGGATCTGCACCACCATCGGCAGGCAGCCGCCCAGCGGGTTGATCTTCTCGGTGCGGTACATCTCCATCATGGCCGCGTTGAGCTTCTGCTTGTCGTCGCCGTACTTTTCCTTCAGCGCCTGCAGGCGCGGAGCGACCTGCTTCATGCGGGCCATCGAGCGGTAGCTCGCCGAGGCCAGCGGGTAGAACAGCGCCTTGATCAGCACGGTCAGCGCGACGATGGTCCAGCCCCAGTTGCCCAGCAGCGAGTGCAGCCAGGTCATCAGCGTGAACAGCGGCTTGGCGATGATGGTCAGCCAGCCGTAGTCGACCACCAGCTCCAGGCCGGGGGCCAGCGCGGCCATGGCCTTCTGGTCCTGCGGGCCGACCCACAGGTGCGAGTCGACGCGCGACGCGGTGCCCGGTGCGATCTCGCCCACGGCCTCGATGCTGCGGGCCGCGTACAGGTTCTTCTGCACCTCGACCACTTCGTTGTTGCGCGGCTTGCCTTGCGGCGGCACCCAGGCGGTGGCGAAGTAGTGCTGGACGATGGCGATCCAGCCGTTGTCGGCCTGTTTGATGTAGTTGGCCTTCTTCTTCTCGATATCGCTGAAGGTCATCTTCTGGAACTTGTCCTGTTCCGAGTAGACCGCGATGCCGGTGAACGTGTGATAGAAGCTGGACGTGTCGGCCGGATCGTTGCCGTCGCGCTCGAGCTGCAGGTACAGCGAGGGCTTCACGGCGGCGGCGCCGACGTTGGCCAGGTCATGGCGCACGTCGATGTCGTAGCGGCCACGGTGCAGCGTGAAGGTCTTGGTGACTTTCAGGCCGCCGGACTCGCCTTCGAAGGCCACGACCAGGCTGTCGCCGCTGAGCTGGCGCTCGGTCGAGACCACGCGGAACGGCGTCTGGTGCGTGGGGAAGCTCTGGCCGTCGGGCGCGCCGACCACGCCGGTCTGCGCCACGTAGTTCAGGCCGGCGCTGCGGTCCAGCAGCACCGTCGGCTTGTCGGCCTGGCCGGTCGCCGGGTACTTCAGCAGCTCGGCGCGCACCAGCTGGGCGCCCATCGTGTCGAAGGTCAGGCGCAGCACGTCGGTGGTGACCACGACTTCCTCGGAACGGGCCGGGGCGGCAGCGGCCGAACCGGGCACCGCCGAGGTCGGGGCGGACGGCGTGGCATTGGCGGGCGCGTTCGGCACCGAGGGGGTGGCGTTGTTGCCGGCGGCGGCCTGTTGCTGGCCGTCGGCGGTGGCAGCCGCGGGCGCGGGCCCGCCGAACAGCGACGGCTTGCCGTTATGGATCTGCCAGTTGTTCCAAAGAAGCAACAGCGAGAAGGAAAAAATCATCCAGAGGACGGTTCGTCGGATATCCATTGGTGCCTACTGAAGTGAATACGGGCCAGCAAAGCCCGCCAGTTTAGCGTCAATCATGCCTGCTGCGGTGGCTGTGGGAGCAGCCCTCGCCGCACTTGGTTCCCTCGCCCGGCGCTTGTCGGGAAGGCGGAACCGGGTCCAGACCGCCCGGCGACCACGGATGGCAGCGCCCGATGCGCCGGGCCGCCAGCCAGAAGCCGCGCCAGGCGCCATGGCGTTCGATCGCTTCGATCGCATACGCCGAGCAGGTGGGGGTGAAACGGCATTGCCGGCCGATCCAGGGGCTCAAAAAAAAGCGATAGAACCGGATCGGGGCGATGAGCAGCGCCGCCGCCAGGCCACGGCCGCCCCGGGGGCGGGCCGCCGAACGTGGCGACGGGTCGGATTCTGGGGTGTCCGGCCCTGCCCCGCTCATCGCGCGATCCGCTCAAAGTGAGCGTCTACTTCGGCGCGAACCGTCTGTTTGAGCACGGTGAGCGTGGCGGGAGGCATCTTGCATTGCAGGCGCACGACGTAGTCTTTGGCCGGCAGCGCCAGGCGCCGGTGGCGGAACGCTTCGCGGATGACCCGCTTGATGGCGTTGCGCGTGGAGGCGCGGGCGGCGAACCGCTTGGCGATGATCAGGCCCAGGCGGGCGCAGGCCTCCTGGCCGGGGGGGAGATCGTTGGGAGCGGCGCTCACAACGAAGAACGCCCCTCGGGCCAGACGCCGGCCTTTCAGCGCGGCGGCGAACTCGGAGGGGCGATGCAGCCGCGCCTCCGGGGGAAGCGTGGCGCGCGGCATGGACTGCAGGTCGGACGCTTGCGTCGGACCCGGCTGGGATTGCGAGAATTCCTGCAATGTGGCCGGTCCGGGCAAGAAGCCGGGGTTTCCGGAAAACCGGAACCCGGACTTAGACGGCCAGGCGCTTGCGGCCCTTGGCGCGGCGGGCGCTCAGGATGGCGCGGCCGGCGCGGGTCTTCATGCGCACGCGGAAACCATGGGTGCGCTTGCGACGGGTGACGGAAGGTTGGTAGGTGCGTTTCATGGACGATCCACAAAAAGAACAAAAGTCAGAAGGGACCTGCCCGGAGGGTTCCTGATCGCTTATCCACAAAGCGGGTATCTGCAAGAAGCGCGGCCGGCGGGCCGATAAGCATGCCGGCGAGGGCGCGATCTTGAGACGGGGCTTCGGGCCGGGATTTACCCCGGGCGATATTCAGCAAGGCTCGTGTTCGAGGCCTTCTGCGAAACCTTCTGACAGACAGAATTCGGAAAAGCCCACCATTTCAGCAAGTTTTCCCTGTCTTGTCAAACAGTTAAGGGCCGGGCCAAGTGCCAGTCCCGTCCCGCCCTGTGGATAACCCATGCCCAGGCAAGGTAGAATCGAGGTTTGAATAAGAGCGACATGAAAGAATTCTGGCAGACCTGCGTCAGTCGTCTTGAGCAGGAACTCCCCCCCCAACAAATCAGCGCGTGGATACGACCGCTGGTCCCGCTTGCGTACGACGAAACGCAGGCGGTGCTGCGCGTTGCCGCGCCCAACCGCTTCAAGCTGGATTGGGTGCGGAAGAATTTCTCCCACCAGATCGAAGCGTTGGCCGCGGAGTGGTTCGAGCGGCCGGTGCAGGTGCAGTTCGAGCTGCCCAGCCATGGCGCCACGCCGCGCATGCCGGTGGCTCCGGTGCGCCCTGCCGCGACGCAGGGCGCCGCGCCCACGGGGGGCGCGCCGCCGCCCGCCGCGGCGCCGCCGCCTGCGATGGTTGCGCAGACCGCCGCCGCTTCCAACGCGGCCGCCGCTGTCAACGCCGACGCCGCCAACATCGTGTACGAGCGCTCGCGCCTGAACACCGATCTGACCTTCGAAAACTTCGTGACCGGCAAGGCCAACCAACTGGCCCGCGCCGCCGCGCTGCAGGTGGCCGAGAACCCCGGCACGTCCTATAACCCGCTGTTCCTGTACGGCGGCGTGGGCCTGGGCAAGACCCACCTGATCCACGCCATCGGCAACGCCATGGTCGCGGCCGGCACCGGGGTGCGCGTGCGCTACGTGCATGCCGACCAATACGTGTCCGACGTGGTCAAGGCCTACCAGCGCAAGGCGTTCGACGATTTCAAGCGCTACTACCATTCGCTGGACCTGCTGCTGATCGACGACATCCAGTTCTTCTCCGGCAAGAACCGCACGCAGGAAGAGTTCTTCTACGCCTTCGAGGCGATGGTGGCGCAGCGCAAGCAGATCATCATCACCAGCGACACGTATCCGAAGGAACTGTCGGGCATCGACAGCCGCCTGATCTCGCGCTTCGATTCCGGCCTGACGGTGGCGATCGAGCCGCCCGAGCTGGAAATGCGGGTGGCGATCCTGCTGCGCAAGGCCGAGTCCGAGGGCGTGCCCATGCCCGAGGAAGTGGCGTTCTTCATCGCCAAGCATCTGCGCAGCAACGTCCGCGAACTGGAAGGCGCGCTGCGCAAGGTGCTGGCGTATGCCCGCTTCCACGGCCGCGACGTGCTCACGGTGGATGTCTGCAAGGAAGCGCTGAAGGACCTGCTGTCGGTGTCCAACGGCCAAATCACGGTCGAGAACATCCAGAAGACCGTGGCGGACTTCTACAAGATCAAGGTGGCCGACATGTATTCGAAACGCCGGCCCGCCAATATCGCCTTGCCGCGCCAGGTCGCCATGTACCTGGCCAAGGAGCTGACCCAGAAAAGCCTGCCGGAAATCGGTGATCTGTTCGGTGGCCGCGACCACACCACGGTACTGCACGCCGTGCGCAAGATCTCCGACGCCCGCGCCAAGCAAGCGGAACTCAACCATACCCTGCACGTGTTGGAACAAACTCTAAAAGGATGAACATGCAACTCGTACAAACCACACGCGATGCATTGCTGAAACCGCTGTCGACTGTGGCGGGCATCGTCGAAAGACGCCATACCCTGCCCATCCTGGCGAACATCCTGATGCGCAAGGAAGGCAACAAGGTTGCCTTCATCGCCACCGACCTGGAAGTGCAGATCACCACGCATGCCGACTTCGGCGTGGGCCAGGACAACGAGTCCACCACGGTGGCGGCGCGCAAGTTGCTGGACATCCTCAAGGCCCTGCCCGACACGGGCGAGGTCAAGCTGGCGCTGGCCAGCAACAAGCTTTCCGTGCAGTCGGCCAAGAGCCGCTTCGCGCTGCAGACGCTGGCCGCCAGCGAGTTCCCCACCGTGGCTCAGCCCGAGCAGTGGGACGTGTCGCTGACGCTGCCGCAGCGCACGCTGCGCCACCTGTTCAACATGGTGCACTTCGCCATGGCGCAGCAGGACATCCGCTACTACCTGAACGGCATGCTGCTGGTGTTCGAACCGGGCCGCGTGCGCGCCGTGGCCACCGACGGCCACCGCCTTGCCCACTGCTCCACCGAGGCCGACGGCATCAAGGAACGCCACGAAGTCATCGTGCCGCGCAAGACCGTGCTGGAAATGCAGCGCCTGCTGGAAGACTCCGACGAGCCCGTCTCCATCGACGTGGCGCCGGGCCAGATCCGTTTCCGTTTCGGCGACGTCGAGCTGGTGTCCAAGCTGGTCGAAGGCAAGTTCCCCGATTTCACGCGCGTGATTCCCACGAACTACTCGCGTCATTTCCTGGTCGGCCGCGAAGCGCTGCAAGGCAGCCTGCAACGCGCCGCCATTCTGACCACGGACAAGTTCAAGGGCGTGCGCCTGCAGCTGGCGCAGAACCAGATGAAGATCTCGTCCTCCAACGCCGAGCAGGAAGAGGCCCAGGAAGAAATCGACATCGACTACGGCCATGAGCCGCTGGACGTGGGCTTCAACGTCGGCTACCTGCTCGACGTGCTGTCGAACGTCAAGGTCGACAACATCCAGTGGTCGGTCATGCCCGACGCCAACGCGTCCGCGCTCATCACCCTGCCCGAAGACGACCAGTTCAAGTACGTCGTCATGCCCATGCGGATCTAATCCGCCATTACGTGGGTTTGTGCCGCCCGCGGGCCAGCGCGCCCGCCGGCGGTCCGGCCGCCAGGCCGTTCTTTAAAGCTTTATCGAAACAGACATGTCAGATCAGCAGAACACCACTCCCGAGAACAGCGGCTACGGCGCTGACTCGATCAAGATGCTCAAAGGGCTGGAGGCCGTGCGCAAGCGCCCCGGCATGTACATCGGCGACACCTCCGACGGCACCGGCTTGCACCACATGGTGTTCGAGGTCGTGGACAACGCCATCGACGAAGCCCTGGCGGGCTATTGCGACGACATCGTCGTCACGATCCACACCGACAACTCGATCTCGGTGACGGACAACGGCCGCGGCATCCCCACCGACATCCACAAGGACGACGAATTCCACCGCAGCGCGGCCGAAATCGTCATGACCGAGCTGCACGCCGGCGGCAAGTTCGACCAGAACTCGTACAAGGTCTCCGGCGGCCTGCACGGTGTGGGCGTGTCCTGCGTCAACGCGCTGTCCGAATGGCTGCGCCTGACCATCCGCCGCAACGGCGAAGTGCACCAGATGGAATTCCGCCAGGGCGAGCGCGTCGCGCCCCTGGCCGTGACCGGCACGACCGACAAGCGCGGCACCGAAGTGCGCTTCCTGGCCGACCCGATCATCTTCAACAACATCGAGTACCACTACGAGATCCTCTCCAAGCGCCTGCGCGAGCTTTCGTTCCTGAACAACGGCGTCAAGATCCGCCTGATCGACCAGCGCCAGGGCAAGGAAGAGAACTTCGCCTTCTCCGGCGGCGTGAAGGGCTTCGTCGAATACATCAACCGCAGCAAGACCGTGCTGCACCCGAACGTGTTCTCGGTCACCACCGAGTCCTCGGCCGGCGGCGTGACGGTGGGCGTGGAAGTGGCGATGCAGTGGAACGACAGCTACAGCGAAAGCGTGCTGTGCTTCACCAACAACATCCCGCAGCGCGACGGCGGCTCGCACCTGACCGGCCTGCGCGCGGCCATGACCCGCATCATCAACAAGTACATCACCGACAACGAGCTGGCCAAGAAGG
Organism: Achromobacter sp. 413638; assembly: GCF_043119405.1. Taxonomy (NCBI): domain Bacteria; kingdom Pseudomonadati; phylum Pseudomonadota; class Betaproteobacteria; order Burkholderiales; family Alcaligenaceae; genus Achromobacter; species Achromobacter sp. 413638. Next base: position 4,109 of record NZ_JBICCO010000083.1, on the reverse strand, counting down.
CCAAGGTCGAGACGTCCGGCGACGACATGCGCGAAGGCCTGGCCTGCGTGCTGTCGGTGAAGGTGCCCGAACCCAAGTTCAGCAGCCAGACCAAGGACAAGCTGGTCTCCAGCGAAGTGCGCCCGGCCGTCGAAGAAGCCGTGGCCCGCACGCTGGAAACCTGGCTGCTGGAACACCCCAACGACGCCAAGGCGCTGTGCGCCAAGATCGTCGAGGCCGCCCGCGCCCGCGAAGCCGCGCGCAAGGCGCGCGAGATGACGCGCCGCAAGAGCGTGCTGGAAGGCGCCGGCCTGCCCGGCAAGCTGGCCGACTGCCAGGAAAAAGACCCGGCGCTGTGCGAGCTGTACATCGTCGAGGGCGACTCCGCAGGCGGCTCGGCCAAGCAGGGCCGCGACCGCAAGTTCCAGGCCATCCTGCCGCTGCGCGGCAAGGTGCTGAACGTCGAGAAGGCGCGCTTTGACCGCCTGATCGCCAGCGAGCAGATCGCCACGCTGATCACCGCGCTGGGCACCAGCATCGGACCCGACTTCAACGTCGACAAGCTGCGCTACCACCGCCTCATCATCATGACCGACGCGGACGTCGACGGCGCGCACATCCGCACCCTGTTGCTGACGCTGCTGTACCGCCAGATGCCCGAGCTGGTGCAGCGCGGCTACGTCTACATCGCCCAGCCGCCGCTGTACAAGGTCAAGGTCGGCCGCGAAGAGCGCTACCTGAAGGATGACCAGGAAGAAGCGCAGTTCATGCTGCAGCTGGCCCTGAAGGACGCCGAGATCATTTCCGGCGGCAACATCATCCGCGGCGAAGAACTCAACGACCTGGCTCGCCAGTACGTGGCCGCCGACGGCGTGATCGCGCGCCTGTCGCGCGTGTTCGACCCGGCCGCGCTGTCGGCCATGGCCGAAGGCGTCGAGATCAACCTGGACACGGCCGAAGCCGCCGCCGACTCGGCCAAGCGCCTGGCCGGCGCGCTGCGCGACCCGGTCAGCGGCAATGGCGTGGAGATCGTGGCCGAGTTCGACCCGGCCACCGAGCGCCATCGCCTGTCGATCCAGCGCATGCACCACGGCAACGTGCGCGTCAGCATCATCGACGCGGACTTCATCAACGGTTCCGACTACGGGGTGCTGTCGCGCGCCGCCAAGAGCTTCTCCGGCAAGGTCCTGCCGCGTTCGCTGGCCGCGCGCGGCGAAGGCGACAAGCGCAAGGAGCAGACCGTGTCCGACTTCCGCGAAGCCATGCTGTGGCTGCGCAGCGAAGCAGACCGCAGCATCTCCAAGCAACGCTACAAGGGCCTGGGCGAAATGAACCCCGAGCAGCTGTGGGAAACCACCATGGACCCCAAGGTGCGCCGCCTGCTGCGCGTGCAGATCGAGGACGCCATCGCGGCCGACGAGGTCTTCACCACGCTGATGGGCGATGACGTGGAGCCGCGTCGCAACTTCATCGAGGCGCATGCCTTGTCGGCGGGGAATATCGACGTGTAAGCGTCGCCGCCGAGCGCCAGTGGAAAAGCCCGGGATCTTCCCGGGCTTTTTTTTGCCCTTCGCCCGGATTCAAGCGAGGAGTATCGTGCGGGAATTGGCTGGTTCCCCTTCATGGCGGGCGGCGTCCAGGCGTCACGTCGAAACAGCGAGGCGATATGTCACGCCCCACCATCACCCCCGGGCTGCTCTACCACGATGCGCCCGGCGCGATCGAATGGCTCTGCCGCGCCTTCGGCTTCGAGACGCGCACGCTTGTGCCGGGAGACGACGGCACGATCGCGCACGCGCATCTGACGCTGGGCAACGGCGGCATCATGCTCAGCTCCGCGGAGCGCTACCCGTTTCCCGGCCTGTGCAAGTCCCCGCGTGAACTGGGCGGGGTCGGCAGCGCCGAGATCATCGTCTACGTTGCCGACCCGGACGCGCACTACCGGCGCGCGGTGGCGGCCGGCGCACAGGTCGTCATTGCCATCGAGGACAAGCCCTACGGCGGCCGTGGCTACTCCTGCAAGGACCCCGAGGGCCACGTCTGGGCGTTCGGCTCGTACAACGCATGGTCGGACGCCTGACGTGTCGCCCCCGGCCTGTCGGACTCAGAACTTCACGCTCGCGCTCAGCCCATAGGTGCGGGGGTCGCCCGCCTTGGTATTCGCACCCTACCCCTGCACGTCACTCGCCCAAGGCTGCGCCGTCAACCGCTCCGCCAGATACTCGATCAGCGCCTGCACCCGGGCCGGACGCCGTCTCCCTGGCGGCGTGACGATATGCAGCGCGATCGGATCGACCCGCCAGTCATCCATGGCCGTTTCCAGCACGCCCGATTGCAGGTCTTCCCAGGCCAGGAACTCCGGCTGCAGGGCCAGTCCATTGCCGGCGCGCAAGGCCGGCGCCAGGGCTTCGGCGTTGTTCACGTTCAGGCGCGTCGGCAGGGCCTGCGAGAACTCGCCGTGCGTCTCGTGGCGGAAGCGCCAGTTCGCGCCGTTGCGCGCGTACATGTATTGCAGGGCCGTGTGCTGCGCCAGGTCGCGCGGATGCCTGGGTCGGCCGGCGCGCTTGAAGTAGGCGGGCGAGCCCACCAGCAGGATGCGCACCGAGCACAGGCGCCGGGCCAGCAGCGTGGAGTCGACCAGGTTCGAGATGCGCAGCGCCAGGTCGAAGCGCTCGGACACCAGGTCCGACTGCTTGTCGCTGAACTCGATCTCCAGTTCCACCTCGGGATGCGCCTGCATGAACGGCGGCAGCATCGGCGCCAGGTGCGTGACGCCGAAGGACATGGGCGCGGACAGGCGGATCTTGCCGTGCAGGCTGGTCGATTTCTCGGTCACCTCGGCCTCGACCGCCTCGCCCTCTTCCAGGATGCGCGCGGCGCGTTCCAGCGCCGCGTAGCCGGACTCGGTCAACGACATGCTGCGCGAGGTGCGGTGGAACAGCATGGTCTTCATCTTGGTTTCCAGGCGCGTGATGGCCTTGGACACCGTGGCCTGGGACAGGGCCAGCTCGGCCGCCGCCTTGGCGAACGAGCCGGTGTCGGCGACCTTGGCGAAGATCGCCCACCCTTCCAGATCCGGCAGCTTGTTCATATCTGATTCTCGCAATAACAGTCGCGTCGATGATAGCGGTTGCCTATGTGACGAACAAGAAAACATCGGCCTGGCGGGCCTGGAAAACGTCTCCGTCACAGGGAGCATGCAAAAAATGGAAAGGATGGAATTCCATGGCGCGGATTCTCAGGCGCCTGGCCGATCCCTAATATGCCTCTACCGACAGACGACGTGCACGAGAGCTTCAAGCGGCGCTTCCGACACGATCTGACGGCGCGGGCCCGGACGGCCCGCGCGTTGCCCCGAATTCATGCCGCCGCATTCCCTGAACGATTTCCTGAAAGAGAGACCCGCCATGTCCGCCAACAAGTACCTCGAAGTCCTGACCCCGCAAAACAGCCAGATCATCTTCATCGACCAGCAGCCGCAGATGGCTTTCGGCGTGCAGTCGATCGATCGCCAGACGCTGAAGAACAACGTGGTGGGCCTGGCCAAGGCCGCCCGCGCGTTCAACATCCCGACCACCATCACCACCGTGGAAACCGACGGATTCTCGGGCAACACCTTCCCCGAACTGCTGGCCGTGTTCCCCGACCACAAGATCCTGGAACGCACCTCGATGAACTCGTGGGACGACCAGAACGTGCGCGACGCGCTGGCCGCCAACGGCCGCAAGAAGATCGTCGTGGCCGGCCTGTGGACCGAGGTCTGCAACACCACCTTCGCGTTGTGCGCCATGCTGGAAGGCGACTACGAGATCTACATGGTGGCCGACGCCTCGGGCGGCACCTCGGCCGATGCCCACAAGTACGCCATGGACCGCATGATCCAGGCCGGCGTGGTGCCGGTGACCTGGCAGCAGGTGATGCTGGAATGGCAGCGCGACTGGGCGCGCAAGGAAACCTATGACGCCGTGACCGGCATCGCCAAGGAACACTCCGGCGCCTACGGCATGGGCATCGACTACGCCGTCACCCACGTGCACAAGCTGGCCGAGCGCGTGACGCACGGCGAACGCATCGGCCCCAACCCGGCCAAGTAAGCCGCCCGGGGGGGGGGGGGGGGGGGGGGGGGGGGG
>NZ_JBICCO010000082.1:0-29994 GCF_043119405.1 Achromobacter sp. 413638 | reverse complement strand
CCTGGAAAATGGAAATCAAAGGGAATCGACATACCCGACCAACACGACGGTGTGCGCGGGCTTGTAGCGTGATAGAAGACAATGCAGGCCGGGATCACCCCAGGCCCGCAGCGGTGCCGTGCATTTGCTGTTCGCGGTAGCCTGAACAACATTGGCCGAAGCCACGACGTTCACCCGCCAGGCGAAACGCCAACCGCCCTGGTTGATCGCAGCAGTGCACTTGCTCGTGGCCCGAAACGGGCGGAACTCGTCGATCCGTGCGTCGGGATAGCCTAGGCCAATGACCATCTGCCGGAAGTACTCCGGGCTCGAGCCACCAAGCATGAGCCGGCGCATGTTGACGCGCTGACGCCGCTGTTCCTTACCCACCGGGGCATTCAGGCATTCATCGGGCAGGTCGTAAAGCTGCTCCCAGTCATCCAACAGCTCGTCGGCAAGCAAAGGATCGAACTGGGCCACCAACGACACCGCCAGCCGCTCGACCGCGCGCATCGAGGCGCCGAACGCCTCCAGTACGCGAACCAGCACGCCGCCCGGCTGGCGATTGAACATGGCTCCGGGTGGCAGCAGTGCGAGGAGCGCTTCGCGCCAGGCTTCTACGCTTCTCACGCCCACGTGACTCCCCCGAACGTGGCCAGCTCGCCTGGCAGGCTGGTCACATTACCGGCCGGGGACACCAAGACGTGGTCGTTCTCACCCGTAGCGATCGAGATTGCTTCCGACATATGGGTACGCAGCAGCGTGCCACCGGGTATCGCGTCGCGGATGTGCATGTCCTTGAGTTCCGCGACAACAGCGGCGCGGATTTCAGCCGTGTCCGGTTCCAGGTTCGATATCACGTACGCAACCGGCTTGGCCACCGTCGGCGGCACGAAGAGTTCCGCGGTGACGGGGCGCTGTGCCTCAATATGCGCCCGGACTGACTCTCTCTCGCCCGAATCGGGAATCGGGTCATCATCGTCGTCGCGGACAAAGCGCACGACGACCGTGCCGGCGCCCATGCCATTGGGCGAGCACCAGGCGCGCGTCACGCCAGGGACTTCCGTCGCCCAGGCCACATAGTCATCGTTGTCTCCCCCATGGGGCGACCGGCGGATCCGCTCCAGGATCCGGGCCCGGAACAATTCGGGCCGCTCGACATCCGCGCCGCCGGAGATCTCAGTCGATGCGACGGCGATGCTGTTGATGCCGAGCACCGGGCTGGCAAGGGAAAATTGAACGCCGACCGCTGTGTTGCCGGCCTGGCCGACTTCTTCTGCGGTGATCGCGACAGTCGCGCTACCGCCCGCAATGGTCACTCCTACGTCGACAGTGAACTGCGCGCCGTCGGTACGCTGGAACACGGAGCCTGCCATAAGCGACGCTCCGTTTTCCCCGCCGATGAGAAGGGCTCCAGTCGCCGGCGCCGCAGTTTTCTGCAGAACGCCCCACCGTGCGCCATGAGTGGGCAGTTCGTCATCGTCGCACTGATCGGGCCAGGCCTGTTTGAAAACCCGCTCTAGGAACTTATAGAGGGCGTCAAGGCCGCCGGAGACAACGCGTACCAGGACGCCCGCAAGGCTGCGGCGTGCGCGGGGCAAGACGCCGGGCAGCCGGCTCTCCATCTCGGATGCCAGCTGCTCGATCAGCTTGGGCAGTGGGGGACGGGGAACAGGCATGTCAAACCTCAGCGGGCGCGAACGACTCACCGGCCAGGCGCCAGGCCTGGGCCGCGGAGTTCCATTCAAATCGATAGCGGCGGTCTACGCCGTTCAGGGAGAGCGTGATAAGCAGGACGAGCCAGCCCATCCGCGGAACGAAGGCGCTCACCCCCACCGAGGTGACCAGGCCGTCTTCCTGCATCCACTTCAGAGCTTCGAGGGCGTAATCACGGGCGCGCTGGACCGTGGACTGCAACTGCTTTTCGCGGGCCAGCAACCACCAGCGGCATCCGAACTTGTCTCGTGGGGAGGTGGCGTAGGCGTCGGCCCACCAGCCGCGGCGGTCCTCACCCGGCGCCACTTCGTGGGGTTGCGCCAGGCGGTCGGTGCACAAGCTGAGAATCACCGCAGTCACCAGCGTGTCGTCGCCGGCGAAATCCGCGCCGGCCAGGCTCATGTCGAGCAGGCCAGCTTCTGGGTCAAGGGTGAGAGAGAAGTCCATGCTCCGCAGTCTCGCGGAACATGGCCGGCAGTGCCATTAAACAGGTTTACCGGCTAGGCGACGGGCGTGCCGGAGATGCCGTTGCCTTCTTGCACGCCACCGTGCTTGTGCTGATGGCCGATGTCCGAGCCATTGTGGGTCGCCCTACTGCCGAGCAGATTCAGGTTGCCGTCGACGCGCAGGCCGCGGGTGACGTGGACCTCTGAATCCAGCTCGATGCCACTGGTATCAGTCAGGCGCATGGGCTTGCCGGCGCCGCGTATGACGATGCCACCGCGGGTCAGGTGCACCGACATCCCCTGATCGTCGTATATGGCCATCTCACCCGTCTTCAGGCCGCGCATCCGGTAGCGGCGGTCATCGACGTTGATAACAACCGGGTGGTCGGTGTTCCCGCCCACGGACAAGGTCACGCATTCGGCGCCAGCGTGCGGCACCGAGGTCACCCCGTACTGCTGAAACCGTTCGACCTGGTCGCGGCCGACATCGGCCTGGATGCCGATTTGGAGGGTCTGCAGACCGCCACCGTCGTTGACCTGGCCAATGAGTGCGCGGGCGATGGCCAGCCGGATCCGATTCAGGGCCGAGGATATGCTCATTGTTCGCGTCGCCCCGTGCCAGACAGATCCCACGGGGAATCGTCAGGGTGTTGCTTGCGGCGCTTACGCCGGCGGCGCGGCGATGCGCCCTCCAGGTCAAACGCCTCCGGCCGGCAGACGGTGAGCGCCGTGCGGCGGGCATTCGTCTCGTCGAGCGTGTACCGGCAAGAGGTGATCAGTAGATCAAGATCCAGGAACATGCGGGGGCTGGTGACCCTCACCAGGGTGTTGGGCAGCCACAGACTGCCGACCTGGCCATCTTTGCCGGTACGCCACCCCACCACAATGATCTGAGCTCGCTTGCCGCGTCCCATCCGGGTCGAGACCTCCCATTGCGCACGTTCCTTGGCTTCGGCGTTGCTCAGGCCCTGCTCGGAATGGATGATGAGCGGACGGTAACGGTCAATCTCCGGGTCCGATGCCTTCGCCTGGATATGGGCGGCCGTCGCGCCAAACTGGTTGTCGTTGCCCGCGACCTGTGCCTTCATCCGAATCTCGGAATGGCGCCGCGCCCAGGTGTGCCTCGCGCTGATCCGCCGGATGTTCAGACCCTCGACCAATTTGGTCTCGATCAGCGTCTCGCTGGCGCGGGTCAGCACCAACTGACCGGTCGGCGAGCTGGTCACCAGGATCGCCTTGGCCCTCGCCGCACGGTCGATGGCGTCGAATGCCTTTTCCCCGTCATCCAGTGAGAAGCTGTCGATCGCGTCACCGGTATCCGTTTGCACCAGCACCTCGATGCCGAACGGTTTGCAGATGTCGCGTACGATTTGCTCAAGACGCGCGCGCTTCCACTGGCCGCTTCCATGGATGGCCGAGCTGTCCACCAGGTCACCGGTCTTGTCCCGCCCACTGACGTTGAGCCGGCAATACGTGTCGGTCAAGTCGATATCGATCGTGTCGATGTAACCGGTGATGAGCACGTCCGGGCCGAACTTCACTTCGCAAGGCAGACCCTCGCGCAGGCCGATCGGGGCGTGCTCGCCCGGCCAGCGGTGCGTCAGCGTGAGCTCGAACTCCCCCGCAAGCTGTTCAATGCCGCGTTCCACTTCCAGGCTCTTCCAGCCACCATAGGCCTGGCCGCCTACCACCAGTGTGATCAGGTTGTCGTTGACCGGAGCCATCAGCGCAGCACCTCCAGCTGGCCCGCCGGCACGAAGAGCGGGTTGCGCACCTGGTTGCGAGTAACAAGTTCGTCCGCACGCGAGCCGTCCTGATACACCCGTTGGGCGATCAGCAGCGCCGGCAGCATGGCCTGGGTGGTGTAGGTTGCGCGCTGCTGCAGGCGGTCGGCTTGTTCGGCCACGTCCCGAACGATGGCGACGCGAAGCGCAATGAGCGCGGCCGCCATCTGCGCCGGCGGGTCGTAGGCCTCGAGCTCGTGATCGATCTCCTCTAGCACCACCTCGGCCTGGTCGCGCGCTTCCGGGGCTGTCGTCACTTCCTTCGCTTCAATGGCGTCGGTCAGGATGCGGGCCTGTGTCGCGATCACCTGGCTGCGGGTGAACTCCTCCACCGCGGCCGCGTTCACTACACGGCGCGCTGAGGTGGCGCCCTGGGGCGGGGACGCGGAGTTGACGGGCGCGGTCCAAGGTGCGGGGTCATTGGAGCCATATTCCGCCCGCAGGTCGGCTATTGCCGATTGCGGGCGCTTGATGGCTAGACCAAGCTGTTGGTATAGCGACTGCAGCTTCAAGGCAAGCGTCTCAGGGGTGCGGATCAACGTGGACAGGCGGTCAGCGATTGACGAGACGCCGCGCACGATGTCACCGGCGAGGTCGACCAGGCCGTTCAAGCCGACAAGGCGTTGAAGAGAATCCAAGCTGGAATTCACCCGGCTGACCAGGTCAGCGGCCAGGGCTGCAGCGCCGGCGACATCTACCAGCGAGGCAAAGCGATCTACGGAGGCCGACCCCAGAGCGTCGGCCGCATCGTGGACCCCGTCCTGAGTGCTCGTGGCCGCCTGGGGAAAGGTATTCTCGCCGGCCTCGGCAAAGGTAATGGCGAACCGAGCGATGCCTCCCTCAGAATGAGACTCCCGGATGCTGACCCGGCCGACGACAACCACGTTGAGCATGCCGTACTTGGGGTGTATCAGCTCGCCCGGCCCATACGCCTCGAGCGCTTCAATGAGTGCATCCCGCTCCTGCAGGTAGTTCTCTCCCACCACGTAGCCGTTGACTTGGAACTCGCGCGCGCGCCGGCCCAAGTCATCGGCATAAGGCAGATCCCGCAGGGGATATTCGTGCACCTCGTTGCGGCGCCCGACACCCGTGTCCGATTCGGTCGTATGAAATGGGACACCCCGAAAGGTTGCCCCCACACCCATTCCATCAGAATGCGCGACCCTGCGCTGTTCTTCACGCCAGCCCATATCAATCCGTATTCACATTGGTGCGCCCGACGTTGCCCGTCATACGGGTTCCGTCGTTGGGCTGCAGGTCTGCATTTGCTTGAATGCCAGGGGCTGCGGTGATGTTCACGTTCACCTCGCCACCGATCTTTGTGTTGGCCAGCAGCTCCTGCAGCCGGCGGGTCATTTCGTCGCGCGAGGCCACAACGGCATCACGTTCCGCCTGCATGCGGCCAATCGACAACGGCGTGTCGCCAGCCTCGCGCTTGAGCGCGATCATTTCTTCGAATTCCTTGATCCGCGCCTCTCGGTCAGCAATGCGCGCACGCAGGCCACCCTCGGTGTTGGTCATCTGGTCATACGCATATGCGCTTACCAGCGGTGCGGCAACGAGCAGGCCTCCAGACAGCGCGCCCGCGGTCGCAATTCCCCCGCTGGCACCCGCGGCGCCAGCGGCTACGGCGGGGGTCGCCGCTGCAGCCGCTGCGCTTGCGGCCCTGGCTGCGCCAGCTGCCCCAACCATCTTGCCAACCCCCAGCGCTGCGCCACCCAAGCCGAAGACGCCAGCAGCAACCGCCAGCCCCTGCAGAGCAGTAGTGGCTCCGCTGATCGCCACTGTTAGGGCTGGGTACTGGCCGGCCAGATTAACGAACGTATCTGCCGCCTCAGATACAGCAGGGCCAAGCTTGATCATGGCGTCATAGTTTGCAAATTCCGCCGCTTGTTTCGCTTGATTGAGCTTGTAGTTGGGCGAATCCTCAACTGCCCACATATTGCGATCGACGGCATCGTTTCCGTAGAGCAACGAGTCTTTCGCAATCTTGTTGACGTTTTCACGATCAGCCAGAAATCCAACCAGGGCCATTGTTGCCTGCTGATCGGGGAAGAGTTTTGAGATTACGCTGCCCTGGGCGATTTGCATCACTGACCCGAGCGCTTCCTGCCGTTCACTTCCCTCCGGCGCCTTCCGATACGCCGAGAGTGCCGACTGATAGTTCTTGTTCTTCTTCAGCTGCTCTTCAATGAGATTCGCGGTTACGTCAAGTGCGTCGAGGCCCTTCATACGACCCTCGGCCAACCGCTTGTCGTAGTTGATTCCCAGCTTGCTGAAGTTGTTCCGAGTGTCCTCTGCGCCCAATTTTGCGAGCAGATTCTGGGTATTGGTCGCTGCCTGGTCGGACGTTCCTGCCGTCAGTCGAGACGCCTGGTTTAGCGCAGCGAGCTTTGCCGCACCAGCCATGCCAGTCAGCCCAACTTTTGAAGCAGATGCGAACTGTCCCGGAAGTGCTTTGGCCATGTCACGAATCTCGAACGCACCGCTTTGTCCCGCATATGTCGCGGCACCGAAGAGTCGCTTCATATCACCAGGAGCAATCCCCATGCTCGCCCTGGCGGCAAACGCGATCTGAGCGAAATCATCGCCCGACGCCTGGTTGGCCGTGGCCGCACGTTGCGCTTCCCTGAATATCGTGAGCGAATCCTTCGGGTCGAATTTCCCGGATGACAGCAGGGAGTTCAGCGTTGCTGCAGCATCTTCCCGAGTTCCGCCGCCATACTTGATTGCCTCGCGGATCGCCTTGTCCATTTCGGTCCGTCCAGCGATACGTCGAGCGCGGTCCTCAGCAGCACTGAGCGAAGGATCTCCATATGCGGTGTTGGTCATGTGCGCGAGTTGCTCGTCGTAAGCGAACGCTCGATTCACTTTCGGAGCAACCACCGCGATACCGGCCGCGATACCGGCTGCGGCCAGGCCTGTACGCTGCATGCCTCCAACCAGTCTCTGCCGAGTGCTGTAAACCCCCATTTCAGCGTTCAGCCGGCCGACGGTCTGACGCATCTGTTCCGCCGCGCGCCGCTGCTCGCGCCAGCTCATGGTGCCGCTGTTTGCCAGGCGCTGGTATGCAGCCTGCGTGCGCAGTATTTCCTGCTGGATTCGGTGTTCAGAGCGGATTCCGAGCGTCTCCCGCGCCTGGGCCATGCGGGCAAACTCGCGCTGGGAGCGCGTGGACATGGCCACGAGCGAGGTCTCCGTGCCTTTGGCAGCCGAGCCGATCGCGGTCAGGTCCTTGGCACCTGCGACGGCCATGCTGTCGAGGGCCTTCTTGGCTTCCAGCGCCGCTTTGGCAAGGCCTGCGGCACTGCCGTCGATACGCGCGCCAACGACGAATTCGCTCATTAGCCAGGCCCCTTCTTAGTCAGTTGATCTACATAAAACTGCGCTTCCGCCAAGGGAAGCGCCAGGATCTCGGCCCGGCTCCAGCCGAGCCGGGATGCCAAGAGCATGATCTGCAGGAGCGCGCCCTCGCGGCCGCGCGTCAGCCTTCCCCCAGCTTTTCAGCCTCCTGCATGGCCTCGCGGAACACCGCCCACTGTTTGCCCTTCAGGCCCTTGAACTGCGCCGGCACGAAGGGGCCGGTGTCATCACCCGCACGGACCAGCACCTGGCAGGCCAGGGCGACCTGGAAAGCGGTAGGCTGCAGGGCCGGGTTGGCTTCCTTCTCGGCCTCCAGCGAGTCGCCCAGATCCGGCTCACGCACTTCGATCTCGGTGACGGGCTTGCCGCCCAAGATCCACGGCGCGGGCAGCTTCTTGATAACGGTCAGGGGGGTTTTCATGGTCTTCCTTGAAACGGGTTTACAAAAGCGGGCCTAGCCCTCGATGCACTCGACGCCGTTGAAGGCGAGCGTGACTTCACCGCCACCACCCAGCACGGGCGGCGATGCGCACCAGGCACCGCGGATCGTGTAGCCGATGCCCGTGTCGGTCTGGAACCGCATGGTCTCGTCGCGGATCGAGGCCAGGTCGGCCAGACTCACACCGGACATATGGCTGATGGTGCAGTTGACCGCCGGTGCGGCGGTCGATTCGGTATAGCCATCGACGCCGCTGTCGCTCGTGACGGGTGCGCGGGAGACGCCGCCGATATCGAGCGTGGCGCCAGGCTTGCTGCGCAGACGGCGCCCGCCCACGCTGATGAAGACTCGACCAGTAACTTGAGGCATGTTCTTGATTCCTTACAGGATGAACTGGATGCTGCCGGCGAACACCCGGAACTGGTTCACCAGATCAGGCGGGATGACGGCGTTGACGCGGTTGCGGTCGACCATGCTGCGCTGGACGATGAGGTTCTTCTTGAAGTCCGCGAAGTTCTCCAGGAGGCCGGCCTTCTCCAGGGACTTGGCCGTGGCGATCAGCACACCCGCGATCATCGACGGCGTGGCGATCGGCTGTGCCGGGTCGAAGTCGGTACCGTCGTCGGCGAGCTTGTGTCGTGGGAAGTTCGTGGCCACGGCGGTGCGGAAGGCATAGCGCATGTAGTCCGCCGTCCACACGGTCTCCACGTCCAGGTAGGAAACGTCCTCGATCCCCCAGGCGTTGGTCTGGTATGTGGTTACCACGCGCTCAATCTGCACGATGCCGTCCTGGGAGACGGTGAACGTGCTGCAGCCATCGTGCAGCAGCAGGTTGCGCTCTTCACGACGAAAGCGGTCCTTCGGGCTGGGCGGCAACAGGCCCGGCAGATCGAGCGTCTGAAAGGGACGTGCCGGGTCGATGGCGCCGTTGAACTCAACCACTGCGCCGTGTACAGCCGCCCACAGATACGGCGCCTGGGGCGGGTTCTTCACGCCGATGAACGAGCTGTGCTCGTTGTTGCGTGCCGATCCGTAGGTGGTGAGCTGGGCGTGCGTGCCAGCCACGCCGGTGAATAGGTGGCCGGTGCGCATGTCCATTCCACCAAACCGGCTGTCGAGCTCGGCCTCAATGATCGCCATGTTCGCGGAATCGCTCCAGGGCGAAATGATGGTGTAGAACCATTCGTCGGAGATCGCTGCCACCACGTCGGCCACGTCCGGATTGCCGGTGCCGACCACGCCGTTGGCGATCTCCAGAGTCAGGCCAGCCGGCAGGGACTCGTCGTCGTAGAAGTTGACCAACACGCCGATACCCTGGGTGAAGGCACCCTTGTGACGTGCCGTCAGCGTCACCACGCCGGCGACTGCGGTTGCCTTGACCGGGCCGTTCAGGTAGCCGTCGACGACTGCGACGATAGCCGTGGCGACAACCGATGCCGTGTCGCCCGCCGCCACACCGATCGAGAGCTTCTGACCGTTGATATAGAGGGCGATCGTGCCGGCGGCGGCAGCGGGGCCGGTGACGGTGATGGTCTTGGTAGCGGCGACACCGGCCGCGAGGTCTTCGACACTCAGCGCCCAGATATCGCTCGTCTTGTTGGCCGTGCGCGCCAGGCGCAGCATTTCGTGCAGCACGCTGCCGCGGCCGAACAGCGTGGCGCCCTCGTCACCGCTGTTCACACGGTACAGGGTCAGCGGGGCCGCCGTGCCGGTGGGCAGTTTGTTGCCCACCACCAGGATGCGGCGGTTGAGCGACGGCAGCCCACGCAACGCCTTGGAATTGTCGATCTCGACGTACTGGCCCGGCGTACGGATGTCGGTCGGGATCGTATTGAAAATGATGTTGTCCGGCATGGCGGCTCCTTGAATCGTTACTCGGTGACGGGCTTGGCGCCCTTGGCCGAAGCGGACTTGACGGGCGTGGCCGGAGCGTCGGCCGGCGCGGATGCGTCAGGCTGCGTCTCATCGACCGCGACCACGTCGCCGTCGTCGCGACGCCGGCGCCAGTAGGTGGTCAGCACGATGAGCTCGCCCTGCGTGGCGAGATAGCCGCCCTGGGGCTTGCGCACCTTGAGCGGTTCGCCGTCGATGAAGGCGGGTTTGAGGGTGACGGTCTGCATTCTGGATCCTTGGGTGTCAGTGGTCGGTGCCGGCGCCAGCCAGCGGAATGTCAGCCTGCAGGTCAGGTCTGTCGGTGGCGTAGTCAGGCGGCTCGGCGAGCCACTTGCCGTATTCCTCTTGCCCTGCATGCGGGGCGATATCCATGTCCAGGTGGACGTGCCGCAGGTCGCCCAGGCCGTCGAGCTCGTCGGGGTCATCCGGTAGAGCCATCAGCGTGCTTTCAATCGACACACCGACCACGGTGAGCCCGGCGGCCTCGAAGACGTCGATGGGCTCCAAGTACTCAGCGCGGCGGATGTTCCAGCTGGCATCGCCAATGCGTCGCCCGTGCAGGGTCCGAACCACCAGGGTCAGCAACTGATCCGCGCTGACCGAGATACCGTCGCCCAGGCGTGCCTGGGTGTTGCCCGCGACGTTGCGCACAACGATGCCGACCGTGAAGGACAGCAGCCCCATGTCGTCGACGATGCGATATAGGCCTTCGGTCACATACAGCGCAGGAGCGTCTACCAGGTAGCGCTGCAGCAGCTTGGTGTCGTCAGGCACTGCCGGCAGGCTTCCCACCGTTCGAGTGGTCTTCTGGATGCCTGGGCGCGCCTTCAAGGCTGCGATGAGCGCCAGTTCATGCTTACCGAGCACTTGGACCTCCTTCAGCTGCTTGAATCGTCTGCACGGTCAGGCGTCCCATCGCCCACAGATCCTCACGGTTTACGCCCACGAACGGGCGCGCTGGCATGCGGATCTTGTGGGGGCCAATCTCGTGCCAGCTCGTGCGTGCACGCTTGTGACTGTCGCGGGCGAACACCGCCAGCTTGCGATTGCCGGGCTGGCGCACAAGGTTGCCGCGGGGGTCAGTGCGCAGGCGGATGCGGGTGGAGTGCGCTGCGCGGCTGATTTCCCCGCCCAGTTGGTGGATGCGGGCGTAGGCGACATTGCTGCCCCAGGCTGCGAAGTTTTCGCCATAGGCGTTGGTGATGCTGCGAAGGAGGCGCCGGCTCTTGACCAGCGTCTGCCCGCCGGACTTCTGGACTCGGCGGCTGGGCTTCCAAGTAGCGCCGTCCGGACCGCGCTGGTGCTCAAAGCGTAGGCGGGTCGACGACTCGCCGTAGTTGGCGATCGCCTTGAAGATCGGCCGCGGCGACCGACCAAGCACGGCCAGGCGAGACAGCGCGGCATCCAGACCTTTCTGCCCCTCAAATCGGATCGTGGCCTGAACCATCAGAGAAACCCTCCCGAAGAGCGGCGATCCCAAATGCGGCCGGCCGTGTACAGCTCGGCGCCGGCGCCGCCGGCCGGCTCGACCCCCGATTCTGCATCTACGCCAAGCTTTACGTCGCCCGAGGCCACGCCTACCAGGAACTTGATGTTGGCGTCGTAGCGCTGCTTGACGGTATCCGTGATCTGATCGTCGTAGAGGTAATAGCGCGCCAGCTCGCAAGCGATGCGCGTGAGGACTTGCGGCACCGTCGATAGCGGCAAGGTGTACCGTCCAGCGATATAGCTGTCGATCGTGTTGCGCGCGTCGGCCAGTGCGCGGTCGACCTTCTCCATGGCCCGCGCGATCGCGGCACGCTCTTCAGGTGTGAAGCCGCTCAGATCACCACCGGCTGCCGCGATGCGCAGCATTTCGTCGGTGACTAGGCGCGGCACCAGGCGGTCCGCGCGCTGGGCGATTTCATCGGAATCGAAGCGAATCAGCAGCTCGGTGGTGGTGGCGTAGGACATGGAAAAGACCGTGAAATTGCCGGGGCTGGACCAAAACCAGTTCCCGCTCTATCCAGCCCCGGCAGAGGTTGGGCGGTAGCGTCTGCGTGGCTCATCCCATCCGTCAGACGCAACAGATGAGGTTGAACGCCCGTCGCTGGGGAGGGTCAGGTTGCGGCTGCCTGGCTGCCTTCGACCTGATCGGAAGGCGGATCGATCAGCATCGTCACCAGTTGCGGTTCGGTGGTGAGCTGCTCGAACTGCTCATCGGTCAGCTCGGACAGCGGAATCACCGTCTCGCCGGCGAAGGCACGGCCAGCGCGGCGAAAGCCGTCGATCTTGGGTACGACCTTCAGGGCCTTGGCGCCGTCGGGCTTGGTGACGGGCGGCTTTTCGGTGGCCTGGCGGCCTCGGGATTTGGCGGTAGCCATGTGGGCAATCTCCGGTAAATCGGGTTGGGTCAGGTGGTGCGGACGGGGCTTGGTGGGTCAAACCAGGTACGGGCAGACCACAACCTTGGCGGTGCCGCGCATCACGTTGCTCGCGCCATTGGCCAGGCGGTCGGCCTGGATGACTTCCAACGCAGCCTGTTCCAGCGAGGGCGGCACCCAGAGTTCGGCGGCGCGGATCACCAGCGGCTTGCCGTTATCGGCTTTCTGGCTCTGCATCGAGGCGCGGGCATCGGCATACGCCTGCAGGTCAAGAGCTTGCTTGGAAGCGTAAGCCAGTTGCCACAGGCCATAGCCCACGTTGCTGCGCCCGTCGGCGCCCCAGACGAACTCGTTGCGCGAGAAGACGTTTTCATCGGTCAGGCTCGTCTTGGACTGGAAGGCGTAGGGGCGGCGGCGTTGGTAGATGATCGGCTTGATCACCTTGGTCGTGTCCACCAGGAACCAGGCTGCGCCCGAGCCGCCTTGGAAGTTGCTGACGCTGACCTCCTTGCCGGGCTGCCCGACAGGGTGATCCGTGTCGAAGAAATATTGGCCGTCGAAGCAACGCGTGGAGAAGCCCGCCTGCAGGAGCGCGAAGACAAGTTCGTCGGGGTGCGTCGCCGCGTCCTGGCCCAGCTGCTGGATGACGGGCTTGTAAACGCCGTATTGGTCGTCCTCGATTTCGTCGCGATTGACCGAGACCGTGTTTTCCCAGGTCTTGTTCTTGATCGAGTAGTCCGATTGCTTCAGGTTCTGATAGGTCCGCTCACCGAGCCACTCTCGGAACTTCGTGATGGAACCCAGCCATGCGTACTTCTCGGTGCTGGTGGTGCTGGGCACCAGCATGGCCAGCTGGTTCCACATCGGGGCGGCAGTGGTCAGGCCCGACTGGAAGGCAGCGTTGTAGGCCTGGTTGAGGATGGCCAGGTTGGCGTGATTGATGATCATGTCGAAAATCTCCGGATACGAGGGTCTGGTGGCCGATCAGGCGAAGTCGACCCAGACGCCATCAGCGTCCACGTCGAACACCTTGCCGGCCACGCTGCGGGTATTGGTGCCCGAGGTCTTGGCCACCGTCTGGTCGTCGACGATGTAGCAGTCGGCACCAATATCCGCCAGGGAGATGAGGTCGGCCGAGGCGCTGTTGGCGAAGTGGTGCGGGCCTTTGCGCAGCCGCACGCGGATCTCGCCCGCAGCGCCCGCGCTGTTGTCGGCGCGGCTTTCGGCAACGCCCGCGGCTTTGAGCGTGGTCGAGGTCGATCCCGGCACGGCGTATCCCGTGGCGGTGTTGATGCACACGATCGAGCCGCCAAAGATCTTGGTGGCGGCCGCCACAGGCGGTTCGATCTGGTTGCCGTCACGGCGCAGTGTGTTGCGATCCTGGGTCAGCGCGGTCATGGAAGTGTCCTGAAGGTGAGAAACGGGGGAAGCGGCGATCAGCCGTTGGCCAGGCCCTGGGCTTGCTTGCCGGCCTTGAATTGCTCGGGCGTCATGCCCATCGCGGCGCACACGGCGAGCTCGGCCTGGTTCAGCTCGCCTGCGTCCTGGCCCGGCTGCTTGCCATCGGTCTGGCGCTTGCCGGCGAGGACCGGGTTGGCGGGCGTGGCGGCTACCAGCGCTTTGAGCTGCGCCAGGTCGGCCTTGCCGATGTCGCGCCAGGTCTTCTCGACGACATCGCTGGCCACCTTGCCTTCAGCCTTGGCCTGGTCCATGATCTGATCGAGCTCGCCCTGAACGGTTTGCGCCCGCAGGGTCGCCAGTTCGGTGTTCAAGGAAGCAACGGCTTCCACCGACACGAACTTGGTCGGATCGGGCGGCGTCGACTTGAGCGTCGCGATCTGGGCGTTCAGGCCAGCGATCTGGCCAGCCTGCGCGGCTTGGGACTTCAGTGCGGCCAGGGCGGATACGCCTTGTTCGGTAGTGGCGGTCTCGGGCAGGCCGAGGCCTTCGAGCAGGGCTTTGAGCAGAGGGTTCATGTCGTCCTCGGATGTGGGGGGAAGGAATTGGTGCGCGAACTGCGCGCTGAGCGCGGCCAGCTGAGCGCTGGTCAACCCGTCCAGGGCAGGACGGTTGGTGAGCGCAGCGCCAACAATGGCCAGCACGTCACCGGTTTCGGGGTGATAGAGGAATGTGGCGCTTTGGTAGCGGTATTCATCGTCGTCCAGCATCTGCTTGGCGCGCGCGGTCCACTGCACTCCCTGGGCAAAGAGGCCTTCGCCAGGGCGGAAGACGAACTTTGCGCCCGCCATCCACCCGGCCGCCGGCGCAGGCTGGCCGTTCGTAGCCGCCTGTTGCGTCTGGTGCTCATAGTCGATCGGCAGATCGTTGACGCTCGCCCGCGCCAGGGCGATGACCTTCTCCGCGATCTGGGCGTTCATGCGGTACGTGCCCGACTTGGGCATCTCGCGCGCATCCTCGGCCGCCTGCGGCTTGAATTCGCCATCAGGCAGCAGATGCAGCTCAGGGATGGCGCCATCATCGCCCGTGCGCTTGATCTGCACGGCGAACGCGGCAAGGAGTGGAGTGGTGGACTTAGGCATGGGCGCCAGTCTGACGCCATGCCTTGGAACGCTCTATTAAACGGGTTTACCGCGTTTTCGGGTGTGCGCCTGGTGTGGCCGGAGTGGCTGCTGCTCGCCCACCGCCGTCACCTATTGCAGCCTGGAGAGACCGGTGCGGTCAAACGATGCGGGGTCGATCACTTCCATCGAGACCACGCCATTGCCCCCGGCCTTGCCGCCCGCCTGGCCTGTGAGGTCCACGACAACCTTCACCACGCGTTGCGAATCGGAGGGGGAGGTACATAGCAGCACCACGTGATGCCCGTCCAGCCATGCCTCACCGACCTGGCGCAACAGCGTCGGCAACTGCGCGACGAGCGCGGCGCCGGCGTCCGTAGCCGGACCAGGAGCATGTTGCCCACCGCCCAGCATGCTCCGCAGCTTTGTCATGTCGACGTGAATCGTGCCGCGGGCGCCCGCGCCGCGAAGCTGGCCGGCGCCCTGCAGCGCGTCGACCTGGTCGCTGGAGAATGCACCGACCACGCGACGCTGACCAACCGTGCGACGCTCGCCGCCGGTGTAGCGGCCGACGAAGTCGTTGAACTCGACCTGTACCAGTGGCGCCCATTGGTCGGCGCCGTCGGCCAGCATGCGCGCCGCCGTGCGTGGCTCGGCTACATCGGCCTTGTCCATCAACGCTCGGGCCAGGCTTTCGCGACGCAGGCCTGGCCGGTAGTTGAAGGCGGGATGCACGCCCACCGGCACATCCATGGTTTCGCCCGTGCGGGTGTTCGTGTACTCGACATACCGCTCAGGCGGTGCTTCGCTGACCTCAAGGCCCATCTGGCTCACCTGGCGCGCGGTCAGCTGCAGCACCCCGCACTTGCAGCCCCATGCCTTGACCGGCATGTGCGCTTGCCACCAGGGATCGTCTGCACGCAGGACGCGGCCGGCAAGGGGTGCGTGCGACAAGCGAGGGTGCTCGCTCGAGCTGCGCAAGTACTGCAGGTAGGGAAACAGCTCAATGTTGCGCTGGATCCGCTCGGACTGCCCCTCGGAATACGCGGTGGAAACGTTGGTGTCAAAGATCTTGCGCAACCTGGCATCGCTGCCGAGCTGCGCATTGACCGTCTCGCCGGTGACCGGATCGACCATCTCGCGCTTGCCCCACCAGCCCTTGTCCTGCAGCTGCGGGCCGAGCGTGCGCCGAAAGTCCTGAAACGTCGTGCCCTCGGCGATCGCGCGGTCGGTGGCGCCGCGGATTTCCTTGAGCACATCCAGCCGCATCGCCTTGGCCACCGTGAAGGCGGCGGCGTGCTCCTGGGCAGGCATGTCCTGCCAGGCGAACGCCATCCGGTAGCCCTTCTGGCGAAAGAACTCGACAGCCTCTCGCGGCGGCAGCGGCTCCAGCTCGATGGCGGCCATGTCAGGTGCGTCCGCCGTTGGTCAGATTGCCCCAGAGGCGGGCCACCAGCGTGCCGCGGCTGAGCAGGTCCGCCAGCGCCGTGGCGTCCATTGCTGCCAGGCGCTGCTCGACCGCCACCTGAAAGTCCTCGAACGACGTGCTGCTGTCCAGCGCCTGCTGAATCGCCGCATGGACCGGATCTGAGTTGGCCTGCCACTCATCGAGCATGGCATCGACCAGGCTGTCGATCGCGTCGGCCGCCGTGTTTGTCGGATCGCCCGGCGCGGCCTTCAACCGCGCCAGCTGCGCAGGAGCGGGCCGGCGTCGGCGGTCAGCAGCCAACCCTGCGAGCCCGCCGGCACCATCGCCAAATGATGGCGAAACGGGCTGCAGGATCGCATCCTTCTCTTCGGCCATCGGGATCTTGAGCTTGCTGTGCGCCCAGTCCGCTTTGATCCGCATGCCCATGTTCACCAGCTTGGGCAGCGAATCAGCCAGCAGCTTGATGTCTTCGGGCTGCTGCGTGTCGAGAACCAGGCGCGGGCACCGGTGCAACGATGTGCGGCCCCGGTTGACCGCCAGGATCGGGTACACGAGTTGGCGCGTCAGGGTGGTGGCCAGCTGGCGCGCATCGGATTTCTTCAGGTCGTGGCGCAGTTCGTTGTGCACCTTTCCTAGGGCCTGCGTGCCGTGCTCGCCCTCGCCGCTGGTCAGCGTGCCGCCCAGCACAGCCTTGCTAGTGCTGCGTTCCATCAGACCAATCATGCTGTCAAACGGCGTGGACTCGCCCTTTGCAGCTTCCTTGAACTCGATCTTCATGCCCTCGGGCACGATGGCCGCCGCATCGTGGCCAATGCCGATCACAGCGCGCAAGAGCGTCGCTCGCGCCTTGTCGTCGGAGGTATTGGGGTTGTACGTGCCCAGACGCAGCGGCAGCCCGTAGATCTCCAGGAACTCAGCCAGGTCGCGCACGGCAAAGTTCTTGAAGAGCCACGGCCAGGCGAGCACCCGAAACAGGCCGGTGCGGGCGATGTAGCCGCTGCGCGAGCGGTGCGTGTGCATGATCCAGCCAAACGGCCAGAGCGATTCTCCATCGGCGCTGTTATCGCGCAGGCGCAGCTCGTTGCGATCCAGGCCCGGGGCGATCGGCGTACGAAACCACCCTTGCGGGCGAAATGTTGCCGTGACCGGCATGCGCGTCTTCTCTATCGTGTTCCATCCGAGCTCGATAGGCGAAAACCCATGACCGACTGCATCGGTCATGTCAAAAAGGACGTCCTCCATCTCCAGGCCCTGCAGCACCTCGGTCACGAAGGCCGCTTCGTCCTGCTCCGCACTGGTGGGGTTCGCTGGCGGCTCGATCGACCAGTCGAGCTGGCTGACGGTCAGGCGGCGTGTCTGCATGACGCTGAAGAGGTGCGCGTCCTTTTCCTCCATGTCCGCGAACATCTCGTGCTGCGCCGTGATGTCGCCCGTCTCGGCCTGCTGCAGGATCTGCGCGAGCCGCGGCGGGGTCAGCCCGCGCGTGGGATGGTTCTCCCATTCCGATTGCAGGTGTCCCAGCCGAGCCGTTTGCGGCTCTTCCAGGTGCATGTTCGTGATCGGGCGGCCGAATTGATCAACGATTTGAGCCATGAATCTCTCTTTCGGGTCTCAACCCAAACCTGCGACGGTTCCCCGGTGGACCGAAGCCCCGGCAAGCCGTTTACACGTGTTTATAAAGGCCCTCAGGCGTGCGATTGGGGTCAGCGTAGCCACCCACCCAAAAAAACGCCCCAAAAGGCCGGAAATTTGAAGTGCCTCACGCCACGCGCCGTCGCCGGCCCACGGCTTGTCATCATCGTGCTCGCCGGGCAACGCATCCCAACGACTCGTTTGGCGCGGTACCGGCGTGTAGTCGATGGGCGCGGCCAGGTTCATCGACGCGAACCACAGCAGCGCCAGCATCACCGCCGAGTCACCGTGGCGGGTCAGCTCCGGATCCTTCAAATCCTTGCGCCGCAGCTTCACCACCATCGGTATGCCCTCGACATCTTCGATCGCGCGAAGGTCGGCCACCACGTTCGCATCGCGCGGCAAGTCGATCATCCCGTCTTCGAAGCCCTGGATCAGCTTGGGCATCCAGGTGCCGTACCAGGCGCGGTTCAGCTTGATCTGGTGGACGTGATCGTGCCCGAACTTGTCGGCCGTGTATTCGGCCAGGGTCTCGCCCGAACCTGTTGCATCCATGGCGCCGCCGCAACGGCGCGGCATGTGCTCGATGATGTACCAGATGACCTGCTCCTGTTGGCGCGTGGGCACCTTGTGCATCTCGACGATGAACGCCACGCGCCGGCGCAGGTTCGCCACGATCTGCCCAACACCGAACACCGAGAAGTCGCGGTGGCGCGCGAAGTCCTGGGCGAAAACGCTTTGCAGTTTGGGATCGAGCAGTGCCAGGGCGGGTTCAACCTGGCGGCGAATCCAGTCCTCGACGAATGAGCGGCGTTCCGCCTCGCTCTTACGCACGAAGTCATCGTCAAGCGCCAGGCGCACGACCGGCCGCTCCTCGGCCATGGCGTTCTCGATCCAGACGCCAGGCAGGCTGACGCCGCTGCCGTCGCGCGGGATGGCATCGAGTTCCTCGCGCATGGCCGCCTTGCGCACCCCATAGGCATTGCGGATCTTGCTGTACCACTCTTTCTTGCCCTCGGCCGTGGCCGGCGTGCCTTTCATGAAGCACACCCGCTCGTACAGGCCGTTGGTGACCGCGTCGTCGAACGTGACCGTCACCACGGCTGCGTCTGCGCCATAGCGACCGGCTTCGATGTCCCGGCACAACTGGGCGAAGGGGTTGTTCTTGCCGTTATGCGAACTGATGATGGTGATCTGACCGCCCCAGATCAGAAGTGCAGTGGCCGCGTCCAGCACGCCCTGCACATCCGGGTGGAAGGCCGCCTCGTCGATGACGACATGCCCCTGCAGGCCGCGGATGTTCGCTGGCCGGCTGGACAGGGCGCACACCTGAAAGCCGCTTGCAAACCGGATGCGGTACGCCGTGATGTGCTTGGTCTTGCCACCTTCGTCCTGGTCTTCGAAAAGGAACTCCTCCACGCCAGAGACACCCTCGCCCTGGGCCCGCGCAATCACGCGGGCGAACTTGGCGCAGTAGCCGATCGCCTCCAGGCCCTTTTCCTTGGTGTCGCCGATGTAGTAGACGTTGTCACCGCCTGCAGACTTTCGCGCCGCAGCCACCAGCGTCTTGTCCAGCATGGTGCCGAAGGTAATGCCGGTGCGCCGGCCCTTCGGGATGGCGATGATCGACGCCTTAAGCGCGGCGACCTGGCGCTGGTGCAGCATCAGAATGCCGTCCGCCAACGGATTGAAGTTGTCCGAGATCGTGCGCACGCTGGCGGGCAGGTCGTCCCATTCCAGGACACGGAGGGTCGAAGCCAATGGCTGAATGATGGCCGCCATCACGACTCCCCCGCGGGCGAAGGAATAGGCCCGGTCACCAGGAGCGGGTACTCGACGTCTGCATTGTCCGTCACCTGGTAGGCGAGCCGGATGTAGGCATCGAACAGGCAAAAGGCAAAGTGCAACACCCATTCGGGTACACCGTTGCGCTCTACGATCTGTGGCGCCTCGCCCTCGAGCTCGCTGATGTAGATCGGTACGACCAGGCAGAACCACCCGTAGTGTGTATAGCGGGTACCCAGTTCGGAACGGGGGATCGGCGAGAAGATGCTCATGGTGCGTGGATGCCCAGGAAGTCACGGCGCCAGAAATCGACCTGCTCGGCGCTCATGCCCTGAGCCTTGGCGACTTCCTGCAGCTTTGCGTCCTGCTGGGCGAGCAGCGCGCGCCGTGCACGCTCCTCGGCCTCGGCCTGGAACTTCTTCAAGTTGACCGAGCTGCGCGCCAGCGTGGCGATGTTCTTTGCCGCCTTGCTCAAGAGCTCCACCCGCTTTCCGGAGTCGGTCTCTTCGTCGGCTTCCTGCAGCTCGATGATGGCTTCGAAGAGCTCGGTTTGCACCAAGGCGGTCAAGGCCTCGCTGCGCGCGTCGATCTCGTCGCCGGCGTGCGCCCGGATGAGCTTGGCTGCTTCAGTGCTGGCCCTGATCGCGGCCAGCCTGCGCTCGAGCTTCTGTCCGTAGCGCCCAATGGCGCTGCGGCTCGGAAGTTCTCCCGCGTTCGCTTCGGCCGGAAACCGCTCGCGCAGGTCTGCGATCAGGCTATCGAGCGTATGGCAGCCGGTTGCCAACTGCGCCTCGATGTAAGCCTTGATCTCCTCGGGCAGGCGATGAATGCTGCTCTTGCCAGCCATGGGTCACCAGTACTTGACGGGCCGGGCGATGCCAGGCTCACAGTCGATCGTGTATTCGGCCACATCAGTGCCGTACCGCGTGAGATCGGCAAACCATTTACCGTCCGGGCGCTTTTCGAGTTTGACCAGGTCGCGGTCCGACAGGTAGTCGAGCTCGCGGCGCAGTTCCAGAGGCGTGGCGTCCGGATACTCCGATTGGGCGACCGACAGGATCGGGCCCTCGAAGGCGCCGATGGGGCGCGCGTTGTTCAGCGTCAACAGGATCAGCCAGCGCAGCGATTCGCGACGCGAGCGGGCCAGGTCAATTTGCATGTTATTTTCCATCCAATACGCCCCGCAACTGCAGGTTTTCGATCTTCATTGCCAGACCGTCGAGCTTGGCCTCCACCACGCTCTGGCCGCGGATATAGTCCTCACGACGCACGTAGTGCAAGGCCATGTCGCGCTGCATCTCGAGGAACTCGCGTTCAACGCGCTGCCATTCTCCCGCTTCAACCTTGGCGGATTCCTCCAGTCTGTCCAGTCGGTGCTGGACCTGCTCGTGATTGGCCGCGCGCGCCTCTTCCTGCGCATGAAAGCGCAGATCAAGATGGCGCTGCATCTGCGTCATCAGCAGCTTGCCCGCACCCGCACAGGCCCCGAAAAATCCCAGCAGCAGCGTGATGAGCTGCCAAACTTCCAATTCAATCCTCACCGCCCCTCCGGCTTGTTGATGTAGTCCACGGTGTCCACGTGCTTGCCTGCGCAGGTGCCGTACAGGCCGTACATCGCCTCCAAGGCGACCGCGGCCGCGACGTCCGAGTCATCGATCGGGCGCACGACCGGTTGACACCGTGCGGCCAGTTCCGCTGGCAGCAAGACCGCCGGTCGCCAGGGCATCGGCTCGGTCTGCCGCGGCGCCGAGGATCCGCATGCTGTCAGCATCGAAACGGCACTGCACAGCACCAGCCGGGCGAGATTTCGCAATCGCATTCTTGAGCTCCGTATTCGACGTCTTGTTCTGCTGCTCCAGGCCCGTCATTGCCGTGCGCAGTTCCCTGTTCATCGCCGTGCTGCCCACGACGTCGGCGCGTAGCGCGTCCAGCCCCTTGGCAAGCGACTCGACCTGGCGGGCGTCGTGCGCAGCCTGGGTCTTGAGAACACCACGCTCGTGCCCATTGGCCTCGCCGCGCCAGTAGCCCAGGCCGGCGGCGAGTGCGCCTAGCGCGATCGCCCAGCCCACGATGTTCAGATTCACGGGCATACGCCAGGCCCCCAGGATGCGGCAACATAGGTCGGCTGATGGTGGTGGATGATGCGGTCGGGATAGGCCCGGTTCTCGCGCCAGTTGGCCGCCGATCGGCCCGCATTGACCGTCTCGACCGATCCCCACCAGATGAGCGGGTCAAGCCCCGAACTCGATGCTCGTTTCTGGTCACGCGAGATCCAGCCCAGTCCGCCGTTGTAGGCCGACAGTGTCATCGCCATCCGCTCGCAGTCGTCACGCGCACGGATACGGTCGTAGAGATAGCGGTCGTACGTCACGAGGGCGCGCAGCGCCCAGGACGGATTGAAAGGGGCGTTCTGCGCCAGCGCGGGGTAAAGCCCAGCGATCCAGCTGGAGGTCGCCGGCATGAACTGGGCCATGCCTTGGGCGCCCACGGCAGAGACGGCGCCGGGGCGCCAGGCGCTCTCCTGATGGATCTGTGCGGCGAACGTCGAGACCGGTGCGTCCATGCCCCAGACGACACGGGCATTACGCACGAGCTCCGACCGGTACTGCTGGGCTGCACGCGGCACGTCGGCCGCCGGCGCCGGCAGCGCGGTGCAGCTGGCCACGAGCAGCACGACCAGGTGTCGGCCGAGACGGATGAGCTGCTGGCCCATCACAGCCCCAGCGCGACAGCCAGAATGACCGCAGCCGCGATCGCCGTGCGGCGGATCGTCGAGACCATGAAGGGGATTTCGTAGCCGTCCGCGATGGGGTAGTCCACGCGGTGCGTGCCGACGCAGGTACCGCAACGCCAATCACGCACCAGGTAGCCATCGGGACGAGCGTACGGGAACAGTGCACGGTCGATCCAGTAAGAGCCGACGGCCGCCAGGCTGATCAGGCTCAACTTATAGATCGCGACCGGAACTTGCTGGGGGGAAACGATGCCGATCACGACGATCAGCAATGCGGCAACGAACAGCCACGTGGTCAAGCGCGGCAGGCGGCGACGCAGGGGAATGGGGTTTTCGAGAGACGACACAGTAGCACTCCAAGCAAGAAAAAGGGCGGCGAGCAGAATGAACCTGCATCGTGCCGCCCGCTTGCCTGAAGCGCTATTAAATGGATTTACTGCACCAAGGATTCCGATTTACCAATGCTGACTAGGAGTGGTTGGCAATGAGCCAACGGCTCTAATTCGGAGAAATCATTTGCAGCTAGTTCATAGAACAATCGGCCTGTTCCGTAACCTTCCACTGCTTGTACTTCGACTCGTTCTTCGCTTGCAGGTATGCAGCAGCTACGAGACGTGCCTGAAGACAGACATCACGTTTTTCGCCACTTTGCGCTGCAATCTGATATTGCTCGACAGCATCCTGTGCAACCTTGTCATGGATTTTTTGAACGTTGTTGGCGGCTTGCCTATCCAGGCCACCACCCCAAAAATACCAGCCAATGCCTGCCGCAACGATCAAACCAATCAATGCTCTCGTCATCCTATTTCCAGCCTCAGCCATGGACATTTCCTACAAGATGATCTCAGAATTCACGACATGCCAGTGCATATACTCAAGCAGTACTCCCTAGACTAAATCCTATCTAGGAGGACTAGCTTGATACGCTCAATTTGCCATTTGTAGTGGCCTATTTCCAGGCCTGTACTACGGCGGCTATGGTCAAGCCAAAGCCCGATCAGGAGAATAAGTACAGCCCAACCCATGAGTAGGTATCCCGCATTGGGGCTTGCAAAATTTCCGTACAGCAGAAAGCCGATACCAGCAAATAGCGCACCCAACATGAGCGCTATCGGCCAGTTGAATAAGTGTCGGCAGCGTGCATCAAACAACTTGTCCTTGTATCGGCGCAACTCGCGCTGCAACACGGGTGTGCTTTCATTCCACCATGAACCAGTGCCCGAGTATGTATTGATGATGTCTCTGCCAGCGACTTGACCTACGTCGCCATGAAAATGCTGGTTGTCGCTCATAGATGCTCGCCCTGCAGGTGACTATGACAACCTGTCTTCTTTGTTTTTTTAAAACAATCACCTCTAACCACTAGCACGAACACGTTGTACCCCTCGACGTTAAATCGAACCTTTCGGTTAATGACGTCGCGCTCCGCGTGTTGACCGAAGTTCCTCACTTCTTCTTCCCCCCCACATTGAATGTTATGGGCGCCTTGTTGGTGACATTCCCAGTGATCACCTGTGCGACCTTTCCGGTGAACAACTGTTTCGCCGTCCGAACTGGCTTTTTCGTTTCAGCCTTAGCCGATGCTCCCAGGGCCATTGCAGCTGCCGTTCTTCGCAGCGCAGCTTGATCACTAGGCGAGCAGACATCGTAATCAGCAATCAAGGCTCGCTGTTCTGAAGTGACGGCCGGGCCTGGCGAGAACGAGCGTGATCCGGTGACGACATACAGCACGTCCAGCCCGATTGCGGCCCAAGCTGCCAGCGCGTCAGCGCTTGGAGAGCGCTCTCCAGATTCGTAGCCAAAAAGGGTCTTCCGCGTCACGTCAGCACGCTCTGCGAATTCTGTTTGGCTCATTCCAAGCCGTTCCCTCTCTGACCTCAGTCGGTCTCCGATGTCCAAATTACGCCCCATTTTATTTCTTGACTATGGGAAAAAATTTACCCATACTTCAACCTCAAGAACCCGCCCGGTTCCCGAACCTCAAAACGACACCTCTACGAGGATAGCAGACGCCATGCATCCTGAATTAATCAAAGCCTCGATTCGCATGAAGGGCACCACGCCTACCGCGTTGGCCGCAAAGCTGAAGGTCGCGCCCACGACGGTCTTCGAAGTCATCTCCGGCCGTACCCGGTCGGCAAGAATCGAGCGCGCTATAGCCGATCTGATTGGTCAACCCATTTCCACGCTCTGGCCGAGCCACGCTCAACCCAAACGAATCAATCGTCGCCTGAAGACTGCGCCTTCCAGGAGGGTGCTGGCATGAGCAAGGAAACCACGATCAACAGCGCGCAGCGCGTGCTGCGCATCTGGAAAGCCCTGCGCGGGCATACCCACACGGGACTGTCGAACCAGGAACTTGCGGCCATGACCGGCGAGTCACCAACGAACGTCTCGCGCGCCCTGGCCACGCTGATGACAGAAGACCTGGTCGTCCGCTTCGAGAACGGCCGGTACGCCCATGGCATCGCAACGCTACAAATTGCCCAGGCCCATGCGAATCACTGCGACCGGCTGATGCAGCGCATGGCTGAGACGAACCAGCGCATCGCCGCCGGGGCGCAGTCATGAAACCCGCCTATGAGGTGCTCGGCTCGGTCGCCATCCATTTGCCTGGAGACTCCGGATGCCGCATCGAAGTCCGCAATGTCTCGATTCTTGGCTTGGACGAGAGCGGGCTGATCGAACACGCGCTGCAAATCCTGCGTGACATCTCCAGCATTCCGATGTCCGAGCTTCGCGTTCAAGTCATCGACGTGTGCCACCCCCGCGTTGTCGAGCCCCGATAACAAAACCTGGAGTTTCCCCGAATGGCCCGCTCAAAAAACAAGATTTCCGCATCCGAAGATGCGTCGACGGTTGACGCCAACGTTGGTGAGGCTCAGGCCAAGGCCGCGGAGCGTTCGGCCCTGGTTCTCAAACAGTTCGGCGATGGGCTTCCCTTTGATCTGCCGCGCTACGAACACGTCATCCGCACCCATCTCGTGCGCAGCGCGGACGAAATGCTCGCCGCCGGCCGCGCGCTGCTCGTCGTGCGGGAACACATTCACCACGGGGAATGGAATGAATTCCTCGATCGCCTGAGCATTGATCGGACGCTCGCCAAGCGCATGCAGCAGGCAGCGCTCAAGTTTTCAAATGGTGCGACGTCGCACCATTTGCTCGAAGCCGCCGGTAACAAGTCGAAACTTATTGAGCTCCTGGTCCTGGACGATGACCAGGTCGCTGAACTGAACGAGGGCGGCACGGTCGCCGGCATTACGCTCGACGACGTCGCCACGATGTCAGTGTCCGACCTGCGCAAGACGTTGCGTGAAGCGCGCGCCGAAGCCGAGGCCAACGACAAGCTGCTCTCGGAGAAAAACGACCAGATCGACACGCTCAAGAAAGAGCGTGACGCTGCCAACCGCCGGATCAAGGCTGAGAAGCCCGACGCGCAGCTGGTCGGCCTGCACACCGAAGTCGAGGCCGAGTTGGTGGGCCTGGAGGCGGTCATCGGCGGCAAGCTGCGAGAAGGCCTGGAGAAACTGTGCGCAGCGTATGTCGAGAACGGCAAGGGCGATGCGCAGCGCACGCGACTTCTGGCTGCCAGCCTGCGCGCGGTCCAGCAACAGATCGGCGACCTGTTCACCGAATTCAACCTACCCCAGGGTGACGGCGACGAGCTGCCGGCCTGGGCGCAGGACGAGTAAGGAGCGAGCGATGGGAGCCCCCGCCAACGCAGTCATCGCGGAAGAGCTGGCCGACGTTGCGCGTGCCTGGCGCGTTGCGCCGCACGGGCGTAAGGGCGAGATCCTGGCAGGCGCGGCTGCGCGGTTACAGATGTCTCAGGCCAGGCTGTATCGCCTGCTCGGTGACCTGGTCACCAAACCGACCCGCAAGCGCCGGTCGGACGCCGGCAAGACGGCGCTGCCGGTGCAGGAAGCGCAGATGATCGCCGCCGTGCTGCTCGAGCACATGCGCAAGAACGGCAAGATGCTCAAGAGCGTCGAAGCCGCGGTGGAGGTGCTGCGCGCCAACAACATGATCGAAGCGCTGCGCATCAACGCGGCGACGGGCGAGGTCTCGCCCCTGTCGATCTCCACCATCCGCAAGGCCTTGCGCAACTATCGTCTGCACCCGGAGCAACTGCTCGCGCCGGCGCCGGCAATGAGCCTGCGCAGCCTGCACCCGAACCATGTATGGCAGATCGATGCCTCGCGTTGCGTCCTGTTCTACCTGCCACGCGCGTCGAAGGGCGATAGCGGTCTGCGTATCATGGACCACACCGACTTCTACAAGAACAAGCCGGCCAACGTCATCAAGGTCATCAACGAGTCGCTGTGGCGCTACGTGGTGACCGACCACACCAGCGGTTGGAACTATTCCACGTACGTGACGGGCGGTGAGAACGCCACCAACCTGGTCGACGTGCTCATCGACGCCATGCATCGCCGAGAGGGCGAGGCCATGTTCGGCGTTCCACTCATGGTGATGCTCGACCCGGGATCAGCCAACACCAGCGCGATCTTCAAAAACCTGTGCAAGGCGTTGCGGATCCACGTCCAGATCAACAAGCCGAAGAACCCGCGCGCGAAGGGCCAGGTCGAAAAGGGCCAGGACATCACCGAGCGCGATTTCGAATCCACCCTGCGGCTGCTGCCGTCAGACAAGGTCGACAGCCTGGAGAAGATCAATGCGCTGGTGGCACGTTGGCGCCGGTACTTCAACGGCACCCGGATCCACACGCGCACGGGGCGAACCCGCGACTCTGCCTGGCTGCATATCACGCCCGAACAATTGGTGACCCCGCCAGCAGCAGAGCTTCTGCGGTCACTCGCGCTCAGCGCACCCGAGTCGCGCGTGGTTTCCACGCACTTGCGCGTCAGCTACCACGGTTCCGACTACGACGTGTCGTCGGTGCCTGGCGTCTGCGTTGGCGAGAAGCTGCTGGTCTGCGAGAACCCCTGGGCTCAGGACACCGTCCAGGTCGTCATGAGCGACGACGAGGGCCACGAGGCCTACCAGGTCGTGCAACGTGTCACCTATGACCAATTCGGTATGGTCGCAGATGCGCCCGTGATCGGCGAGAGCTATGCCCGTCACGCCGACACGCCCGCGCAGACCAACGCCAAGGCCCTGGAACTGATGGCGACCGACACCTCCACCGAGACCGAAGCCAAGGCGGCACGCAAGGCCGGCACCGTCGCCTTCGGCGGGCAGATTGACCCCTTCGCCCACATAGACCAGGCGCTCGAGCATGTGCCCGCCACACTGCCGCGCCGCGGCCGGGATCACGACCTGGTCGCACCGACGGTTCACCTGTCGCCGCTTTCGCATATCCAGGCCGCCAAGCAGCTCAAGCCCGCGTTTTCCGACTGGTCGCCTGAACACTACACACGCCTGCAGGCCCTGTACCCCGAGGGCGTTCCGGCCGACGCCATTGACGCAGCAGCGCAAGCGTTGCGCGCCGCCATGGCGCCGGCTCCTATCCAACCGTCCATCGTGCACATCGTGCGCGCCGCCTAGGAAAGCAGATGAGACAGCAGCTGAAACTCAAACGGATCTTGCCGGCACTCGGTGTGTCGCAAAGCCAGCTTGCGATCGCCGTCGAACTCAGCCCGGCGACGGTCGCCCAACTTGTGAACCACGCCCTATGGCCTCGGGTGCGGCAGCACCAGCTGCGCGAGGCCACGATCCAGTTTTTGAAGGTCCACGGCGCCACCGAGGAACAGCTTGCCGTGGCCTTTGAAAAAGAAACGCCACCGCAGGTCAGTGCGGTGGCGCCCGAACAACAGCATTCCCCCATGAACGAGGACGAACACATGTCGATTCGCAAGCAGATTCTACAGCCTCAGACCCTGCGCCACTTCAAGCTGCCGGGCAACCCTTTCGACGAAGTCGCCAGCAGCGACGAGTTCTATGCCAACGAACAGCTGCGCTACACGCGTGCCCAGCTGCTGGATGCCTGCAAACGCGGCGGCTTTGTCGCGGTGGTAGGCGAGTCGGGCTCGGGCAAGACCACGCTGCGTCGCGACCTGCAGGAGCGCGTGCAGCGCGCGGACATGCCCATCCAGATCATCCGCCCCTACGTTGTCGGCATGGAGGCCGACGACACCAAGGGAAAGACGCTCAAGGCCAGCGCGATCCTGGACGCGATCATGGCCACCATCGCCCCGCATGAACCGCTGCGCGCGAGCAGTGACGCACGGTACCGCCAGCTGGAGAACCGCCTGAAAGAGAGCCACCGCGCCGGCGTGCGTCACGCGGTGCTGATCGAAGAGGCGCACGCCATGCCCAAGGCCACGTTGCGCCACCTGAAGCGTTTTGTCGAGCTCGAGGATGGCTTCTCGCGCCTGCTCAGTGTGATCCTGCTCGGACAGAACGAGCTCGCCGAGAAGCTCGACCCTCGCGATCCCTCGGTGCGCGAAGTGGTCCAGCGCTGCGAGATCATCACGCTGCCGCCGCTGGGCGAGCACCTGGAAGACTACCTGCGGTTCCGGCTCAGGCGTTTCAGCGTGGACCTCTCCAAGATCGTGACCGCCGATGGCCTGCAGGCGCTGCGCGAGCGTTTGTCGCCGCCGGTGCCGCGTGGGCACACCGAACGCTCGTTCCTCTACCCCTTGGCGGTGCACAACCTCTTGACCGCTGCCATGAACCTGGCCGCGGAAAACGGCGCTCCGGCGGTTAGCGCCGACATCGTCATGGAGACGAAATGGAACTGATCGCCAACACCACGGCGCCGCGGGTCTATACCCCGGCGCGTATCGCGCAGATTGCGGCTGCCAACGCCGCGGGCCGGGCGCTGCGGGCGCTGGGCCTGCGTGTGATCAGCGAGGAGCTGATTCCCGACGACAGCGGCACGCCCATCTTGTTCGTCGACCTGCGCGGTATGCCCGCAGAGTACCTGCGGGGGATGTGCGAAGCATCTACGCGCCAGGCCGATGGACGCATCACCGCGCTGTTTCAGGGCGTGCGCCTGGCAATCCAACAAGACGAGGTGCGCCATGACGGTTGAATTCATGTCGGGCCCGACTTTGGCCAACCCGGCGGCATTTGACTCGATCGACCAGCTGCGCAACGCGCTGCACGGTGCCAACAAGGACCTGGTCAACCTGTTCTTCGAGCACTGCTCGTTGCGCAGCTCCTTCGCCGAGCTGAGCCAGCTGCTCAGCGACATCATGAGCGCCCAACTCGGCAACGACGACGACGCGCTGCGCAAACACATCGCTGCTGCGGTTGAGCGTACGCGATTCGCGCTGACCGACAAGCCGGCAACGAGGCACTGACATGGCCCGCACTCGCGCCTTGATGGTCTTTCATGTTGTCGTTGCAGGCATGCGGGTGCGCGTGCGGTTGCTGCCGAATGTGGCCGATGTGGACGCAGAGTATCGCGGGGGCCGGCGACGCAGCGATCGCAAGGTCGTTCACGGCTATTTCCAGGCGGCCGCACCCGGTGCCCGCGTGGTCGGGACGGTCGCGGTGCCGCTCTCGGGCAGCAACTTGCGCGAGATCGTGCCCCACGAGGTGTCCCATGCAGTCATCCATCACCTGCAGGGCGTGAGCGCGCGTGACGATGAAGCCGCCGCCAGTGCGATTGGGCTGTTGTGCGCGGCCATTTTTTCCAGGATCGAGGCGTTCGCCGCCTTTCAGGAGATCCCATGAGCAAATCTGACGATGTCGCCGTTGAGGCGCTCATCCGTATCAAGACCGTGTTGCGCCGCCACCAGGCGCCGGCCAGCTCGGTAAGCAAGCACGACGCCATTGTGCAGATCTCAGCCATCGTGGACGAGGCCGCGGCCGAGATCGCCGACTCCATCGCCTCGCTCAACATGAAGGAAGCATCATGACCAGCACCATCGCCAATCGTCCGTCCATCCCACCGGGTTTTCGCCTCAAGGCGGATGGTTCGTACGTCCCCGAAGCCCTGGTT